>CAYNVC010000136.1:3435-7008 GCA_964400615.1 uncultured Anaerolineales bacterium
ATCTGCGTCGTCTGCGTTTGTCTGCGTCCAGCAGCCGGGTGCGTCAGGGTTCGAGTTTTAGCTCTCTCGCCCTGGCATACAAGGGTAGGACGCAGACGAACGCTGAAAACGCTGTTTTTCCCCTGTTGCCCGATCTGCGTCGTCTGCGTTTGTCTGCGTCCAGCAGCCGGGTGCGTCAGGGTTCGAGCACAGAGCGGTAGATGGTCAGCAAATGCCGCCCGGCGCGGCCCCAAGAAAAGTGGCGGATGACCCTCTCGCGCAGTTTGCGCCCCAGTTCGACGCGGTGTCGCGGGTCGTCCAGGAGCCTGGCGACGCTATCGGCCAGGGCGACGGGGTCGCCGTCCTGTCCGGCATAAGTGCCCAGCGTCCCCAGGTATTCGCGGTTCTGCGGCGTGTCGAAGGCGATGGTGGGCAGCTCCGTCGCCATGTATTCCAGTATCTTGCCGCACCCCTCGGTGGCGGAGAGTTTGGGCGCGATGGCAATGTCGCCCAGGGCCAGGTGGGTGGGGGTGTCTTCGCGGGGGATTTTGCCCCTAAAGATCACCCGTTCGCCCACTCCCAGGTCGGTTGCCATCTGCCGGTAGTGCTGCACGCTGGGGAACCCGCCGACCAGAAAGTAGACCTCCTGCCCCCGATCCTGGAGTATGCGGGCCGCGTGCAGCATGTGCGGGATGCCCTGGTAATCGGACAAGAGACCCAGGTAGACGACGACCGGTTTGTCGGGCGGGATGCCCAGGGCGGCGCGTTGGGCCGCGATCTCGGACGGGGTCAGCGCGTCGGGGCGGAAGAAATTGGTGTTGACGCTATCCGGCAGCGGGCGGACGCGGGACGGGTCGCAGTCGAAATCCCGCTCCAAAATCTGGGCTGCCTGGGTGGTGCTGGTGACGATGACGTCGGCTAGCTGGTCTATCCGCATTTCCAGCAAGCGCCACCAGCGATACCACATTCCATCGGGATCGAGAAAGTGATGATCCACCATCTCGCTGGTCATACTGCCCTGGTAGTCGGCCACGAGCGGGATGCGCTGCAGGCGGCTCAAAAAGTAGCCGATGAAAGTTCCTTCGTGCAGGTGGCCGTGGACAATGTCAAAGCGGCGGCGCAGCACCGTCTTTAGCCCGGTCCAACCCAGGAGCAGGTCGAATGCGATCTTGTGCCGCGACGAGCCAACTTCATAGTCGGCCCGCCAGGGCGTGGGGCGGGTGCGGATGATTTCCATGTTGGGCAGGTCACGCCCCAGGTAGTAGGTGACGATTGTGACGCGGTGACCCAGTTTTTGGAGCGCCCGCACCTCTTCCAGGATGCGCACGTGAGCGCCGTAATCGAGGAAGAACGACGTGGGGGCGATCATCAAGATGCGGAGTTTCTCGTCCAACGTGTTTAACCTGACGGCAATGCCCGTTATTTCTGCCGGGAGCGGGCAGGCGCTTGTTTGCGAGCCATGCCGCCCAGGAGCATCTGGCCGAGTTGTTGGCCCAGGGTTGGCACGTCCTCCCGGCTGACGGTCGGCTCTCGTGTCCACATACCCCGTTCCCGCTCCTGGAGCCAGGTTTCCCGTCCCTCGGCGGCAGCGATGAATGCCTGTTCGATTGGTTCCGCCTCGTCCTGGGAGAGCAGGTCGCGCAGGCGCAGCAGTTCGTTCAAGAGGATGTCGAGCCGCAGGCGGACGTTTTCCCGGTTGAGAAAGATAGCGGTGTGCCGCGCGGCGGCGTTGCCGGCGACCTGGGTGGCGGCGGCAAAGTACCGCCCGGCCAGGTTGCGCATCTCCCGCCAGCCAGGGGTATCTACTGTGGCACGCAGCAGCGCGATTGCCAACAGGTCGGGCAGCCCCTCGGCCCCGGCGTGCAGCCCGTCGTGCTCGGCGGCGTCTATAAAGTACGGATAGGCATCGAGCGATCTGATCATTCCGGCGACCTGTTCGGTCTCGGAGAATCCGGCGGGGATGGTGATAAAGTATAGCGCCTCTGCCAGCAGGTCGGCGCTGGCCCTATCTAAACTTTCCAGGGGGGCAAATCCGACTGCTGCCGGATTGGGGATTGGGTGTCCGCCGAAAAAGGGTGTGTTCGGGGGCAGCAATTCCTCGGCCCAGCGCATCACCGGGGCCTGGAGGCAGGCGGTGTCCGTGACGAGACAGCCCGGTTCCAGGTGCGGCGCGATGGTCGCCAGGGTCTCGCGGATGGCGGTTAGCGGCTCGGCGACGATGACCAGGTCGGCTCCCCGGCATGCCCGTTCCGGCTTGCGCTCCACCCGGTCGAACGCTCCCCGGCTGTGGGCCAGTTTGGCCGGCAGCGACGTGGCGTCGTAGCCGATTATCTCTGGTGGGTGGGCCTGGTTTTTCAGTCCCAGGGCAATAGAGACGCTGATTGTGTCGGTGCCGATGATTGCAACTCGTTCAAAACTCATCAAATCCTCCTAATTCACGTCGTCGGCGGCCTGAAGCGCAGCCAGTAAATTATCTTCCTCGGTTTGACATCTCTCCGGATGGGCCTGGTGGCGCCGGATCAGGGCGACCGTGAGCGGCGTGCACCCGGCCTCTTCGGCCAGGTGTGCCCCTATCTCTGGATGCCAGGCGTGAACCACGAATGGACGACGCCAGCCGCGCAGTTTGCCCCGGCTCAGGTGGGCCAACAGGCGAGGCGCGAACCGCTTTAGCAACAGGATCACCGCCCGCTGCCACGGGGGCAGGGGAGCGGCGGCCTTGCCAGAGTCGTGCAGCAGCGCCGCCGCCAGGAGGTGCGGGTTCCTGCGTCCCTGTTGGTAGAGCGCGTGGTACACGTCCAGCCCGTGGCGCTGGTCCTGGATTGCCATCGAGCGGAACAGTGACAGCGCCTCCGGGTGCAGGGCTTGGGCCACCTCTCTCAATTCCTCGTCCGAAACCCGGGCTGTCAATGCCTGGAAAAACTGTCTTGCCCGGTAGCGGATTGTTGCAGGCTTTTTCAATAGATCAACAAAGCGCGGATCATAAAATTCATGAATGGAGAGACGATCATACTGAGAATACCGGCTTTGGAGAGCAGATACAGAGCCAACATCAGCACCGCGCTCCCATAATACTCTATCCGGTCCATCATGGCGGCCCACGCCGGCGGCAGTAGCCAGGCCAGGATGCGCGAGCCGTCGAGCGGGGGGATGGGGATCAGGTTAAAGAGCGCCAGGCTCAGGTTGATCATCATGAATTGGATCAGGATGTCCACCGGGTTGAGGGCAGAGTCTCCGGGCACAAAATTGTTCAGCCACCCCATCCGAAATGGGATTGCCGCCAACATCGCCAGCACCAGGTTGGAGAACGGCCCGGCCACGCTCACCAGTGCCCAACTGGCGCGTTTGTTCCCGCGCAGGCGGTGCGGGGCCACCGGCACCGGCTTGCCCCATCCAAAGCCAAAGAACACCAGCGCCAGCGTCCCGACGAGGTCGAGGTGGGCCAGCGGGTTGATCGTCAGCCGTCCGCGCAGAGCGGCGGTATCGTCCCCCAGGTGATAGGCGGCCCAGGCGTGGGCAAATTCGTGGAGCGGCATGCTCGTCAGGAACAGGATCAATAATGTGACGATGTGATTCAGGGTGAACAGGTTTAACAGA
>CAYNVC010000137.1:0-7007 GCA_964400615.1 uncultured Anaerolineales bacterium
CTGGGAACGCGGGCGTCCCCGCCCGCATCCGTGCGGCCAGGATGGCCGCGTTCCGTGGCACGCAAAAATATGACGGACACCCGGTACAAGCTGCCATAAACAGCCGGCGCTGGTGTAAAGCCCCCAGCGCCGCCCGTTCACGGCGGCGCGGGCAGCGCTGCCTGTTCCACGGTGTGCTGTTGAGAGCAAGCCCCTGTGAGCAAAAACTGGCAGGATTTCTGCCGTGCTAGTTTCTCAACACCAGCGGCAGATAGACCTTGTAGCCGCCGGTGAAGCGTTGGCCCCAGATCTCGAACTCGCCGTTGGTGCTGTCGTCGCCGGACCAGGCTATCAGGTACTGGTTGTTGATTGGGCCGCTGTAGGCCAGCGCTGGTGTCTGGGCGTCAAAGTCCGCGTTCCCATCCGTTCCCATATCGCTCAGGCGGGTATCACCCCCGACGGGTCCCCCGGTGGCGGCGTTCACCTGCTGGCCCCAGATCTCGAACTCGGCGACGCCCAACTCGTCATCCTGCCACACCACCAGGTATTCGTTGTTGGCCTGGTCGTAGGCTACCGCCGGGTTGAGCGCGTCATATTCTGTGTTTGAGCCGCCGCTGGGGTGGCTCAGGTAAAAGTCGTTGGCTCCCACGGCGCTGCCGGTGGCGGCCAGCCGCTGACCAAGGACGTCATAAGTACCGTCCTCTATGTCATCTCCCTCCCATACCACCAGGTACTGGTTGTTGGTGCTGTTGTAGGCCACCGCCGGGTCGAGCGCGTCGCGGTCTGCATCCCCGTCCGTGCCTACGTCGCTGATGCGAAAGTCGTTACTGCCCACCCCGCCGAGGTTGGCGTCCACCCGCTGGCCCCAGATCTCGAACTCGTTGTTCGCCAATGAGCCGGATGTATCGTCGCCCTCCCACACTATCAAATACTGGTTGGCGGTGCTGTTGTAGGCCACGGCAGGGTCGGTGGCGTCATAGTCCGGGTTGTAGGTGCCGCCCATCACGCTCACGCGAGCCGTCGAGCCGGGCAGTGTCCCGTCCGCGCTCACCCGCCTGGCCCAGATCTCGAACTCGCCGTTGGTATAGTGGTCGCCGGACCAGACGACCAGATACTCGTCGTTGGCGCTGTTGTAGGCCACGTCCGGGGTATTGGCATCATAGTCTGGGCTACTACCGGGTCCCATAGAGCCGATCTGGAAATCGGCGCCGATCTGCGCGCCGGTGGCGGCGTTCACCCGCTGGCCCCAGATTTCGTACTTGCCTACTATGCCGTCGGAGCCGGACCAGACCACCAGGTATTCGTTGGCGGTGCTGTTGTAGGCCACAGCCGGGTTGAGCGCGTCGTAGTCCGCGTTCCCGTCCGGCCCCATACTGCTCAGGCGAAAGTCGGTTCCGATCTCGGAGCCATCCGTCACGGCCAGTGCGGACGCGACCCCGCCCACGTCGCTGCGGGTTGTGGTCGCTGTCATCGCCGTCGTCGCGGACAGGGCGGCGGGTGCGGGGTCTCCGGCCAGGGGGTTGCTGCTGGCTGCTTTCGCTCCTGGCATTGCCAGGCCCAGTGCCAGGGTCAGTATTGCCGCGCAGGCGGCAGTCGAAAAGGGTATCCAGTGCTTTTTCATAATTGTATCTCCTAGTTTTTGGTGATCAAGTGTCAGTGATTGCGCAGCACCAGCGGCAGGTAGATGCGGGTGGGCGCGAACTCGTAGGCTCCGATGTCGCAGGCCGCCGTCCCGTTCAGGTCTCCGTCCTGGGGACGGGGCTGTCCGCGCTGGTCGCTGGCGAGGGTGCAGCTGGCCGCCGGGATGGCGTCAATGGCCGGGCTGCCGGAGAGCAGGGCGTGAGTCCACGTATCCCCGCCGTTATCGGCCAACGAGTCGAGCCGGGGATCCGCGCCGGTGACGTTGTGCGTCGTGGTTCCGTTGACTGTGGCCCCGGAAGTGTCCTGGATCAGGTTATAGTCCTGCGATTCTATCGCGCCGGAGATGTCGGGACCCGTTCCCCCCGCTCCCCCCGCGCTGTTGCCCGCCACGACGCTCCCCCGCACGTTGACGGTGAAACTGCTCTCCAGGAACATGCCGCCCCCGTTCCCCCCGGCGGTGTTGGAGTAGACCGTGCAGTGGGTCAGGTCTATCGTCTGGGGATCGTCGCTCAGCGTGCCGATGCCGCCGCCGTGGGTGGAGGTGGCCGTGTTGCCGGAGATGGTGGTGTTGGTCAGCACCGCCGAACTGTAGTAGAGATAGATGCCGCCGCCACCGGCGTGGCTATCGTCGTTGGCGGTGTTGCCGCTGACGGTGCAGCCGTTCAGTCTCACAGGCTCCGGCGCGCCGTCGCTGTAAAGCCCCCCGCCGTCGCCGCCGCTCGTGTTGCCCGAAACAGTGCTATCATCGAGAGTGACGCTCCCACCTGAACTATGAACGCCTCCGCCATCCCCGCCGGCATCGTTGCCGCTGACGGTGCTGTTGGTGAACGTCACAGTGGCGGCGCTGTTGGAGCCGACATAGATCTCGACCCCGCCGCCATCGCCGCCGGCGGCGTTGCCGCTGATGGAAGCACGGTCAAATGCCACTGTGGCGGTGCTGGTGCCGGTGGCATAGATCTCGACTCCGCCACCGTCGTCCGATCCGGCGGTGTTGGAGAGGATGCTGCTGTTGGCGAGCGTCGCTGTAGCGACACTGCCGGTGCTGAGCCAGACCTCCAGTCCACCGCCATAGTAGTCTGCCTGGTTGTGGCTGATGGCGCTGTCGGCGAGCGTCAACGTGACCGTGCTGCCGTTGCGAGCGCGGAGCAGGATCCCGCCGCACTCGTCTCCAGAGATGTTGTGGCTGATCGTGGTGTCGCTGATGAGCGCGGAGGACGTGCCGCCGGTGGCGGAGTCGAGCCGTATCCCGCCGCCGTACTCGGCCGAGTTGCCGCTCACTGCGCTGCCGGTGATGTGCATAGTGCCCGTGCTATGGATGCCGCCGCCGTTGTCGTCCGCCGTGTTGCTGTAGACCGTCGTGCCGGTGATGGTCGCCGTGCCCGTGCTGTGGATGCCGCCGCCGCTGTCGCCCGCTGTGTTGCTGTAGATCGTCGTGCCGCTGATGGTCGCCGTGCCGCCGATGCCGTTGTAGACCCCGCCGCCGAGATCGTCCGCCTGGTTGCGCTCGACGGTGCAGTTGGTGAGCGTGATCGTGTTCCAGCTATAGATGCCGCCGCCGTCGGAACCGAGGGCGGCATTGTTGGTGACGGTCACGCTGGTCAGGTTGACCGAGTTAGAGTTGCGGACGCCTCCGCCGCCACCGCTGGCCTGGTTGCCGGAAATAGTTCCCCCGCTGATTGCCAGATTTCCATCGTTGGAGATGCCGGCGCCGTCGCTGCCGCTTCCTGTGACCGTGTTGCTGTAGATGTCGCTGCTGGTGATGGTCATTTCGCCGTTTACATTGTTGGAGACGCCGCCGCCGTAGGCTGTATTGCCGCTGGTGGTATTGCTGTAGATTTCACTGTTGGCGATGGTCACCTGGCCCGCGTGATTGTAGAGGCCGCCGCCGTAGCCAATGCTGCCGGACGTGGCGTTGTTATAGATGACGCTGTTGGCGATGTACAGCGTGTCGCTGGTGTTGTAGATGCCGCCGCCCCAGATACCTGTGCCGGAGACGCGGCCATTTTTGATGGTCACGTTGCTGATCCGGACGGTAAAGCTGCCGCTGCCGGCGGGGTCAATGTGGAACACGCGGTCGATTCCCCCGCCGTCAATGATGGTCTTGCTCGCGCCTTGCCCCATGATGATGACGTTGGCCTTGATGTCCAGGTCGCCGCTGGTGTTGTTGTTTTCGCCGGGCGCGCCGGTCAGGATGTAGGTGTAGGCGGGCAGGTTGATCTTGTACGTGAAGGGCGACAGCCCGGCAGCTCCCTTAACCGTGCACCCTGTGGAGTGTAGCCCTGGCCCTGCGTTTGCATTAGCCACGCTGATGGCCTCTCGCAGGGTGCAGCCTCCATCTGGATTGTTGTCTTTGACGATGCCAACGTCAATCGTGTACGTGGTGGCGGCGCAGGCCGGAGTCACCGGGGACAGGCCAGCCAACAATGTCAATGCTGCCAGAATCGAAATTAGAGTGTTGTACTTGGACATTTTTTCTCCTCCCTGGAATTTTTGTTTTTTACTCCACTTGCCACACGTGAATCACCGTCTCCCCATCCGGCCCGGCCTCCCGTTCGGCCACGTATAGCAGCCCCCTCTCCCGGTCGTAGGCCGCAGCGCCGAGCGCAGCGCACGCGCCGCCGATCATTTTATCCGCCGGGCTGTAGATTTCGTAAGGCAGCACCTCCCACGGCTCTTTGGTCCCGGCGAGCACCGCTTTTAGTTCCTCCGGGTCGTAAAACAAAATCTGGGGCCGGTATGGATAGGCGTGGTATCCTTTCGAGGGGCGGCAGGGGTCTCCGCCACATTCCTCCGGCGTCCCGTAGCAGCTCCCTCCCAGTCCCTTGCGCCCGAATATCAGGATGGCGCTCGCGCCCGCGCTCTGTACCCAGGCCCCGCCGCCCCAGTCGTCGGCGGGGCGGTAGTCCGGAAAGTGACATTCTGCCGGGTCGTCTACGCAGGCATAGATTTCGGGATAGTACAGCAGGGCCAGCGCGTCCAGGTTCTGCCCGGACGTGGGCGGGTTGCCATCTTCCCAGGGGGCGAGGGCGTAGAGCGTTGGCCCCTGGGAGCCGCCGAACGCTCCGGCCTCCCTGTGCTTGCCGGCGATGAGCCATTTGCCCGCCAGGTTGGCGCTGGCAAAACTCGGCGGGGCCTGGAAGAGATAGTTGCTGGTCTTGCTGTTGTGGAACAGGTCGTCGCTCGAAGGGCGGGCGCCGATGTGCCATACTCCCTGCGCGCCGCTCATATCGAGCGAACTCCAGCCCAGCGAGTCCTGGTCGTAGCCGCCGACGTTGTACCAGTCGTTCAGGTTCCAGGCGATCCTGTCCACGTTGGGCAGGTATTCCAGGCCGTCCACCTCGCGGTACTCGCAATCGTCGTTGTAGGTGCAGTTATCCTTCCAGCCGCCGGTGATATCGGCCGGGGAGCGGAGCGCGGAGGCGCGGGGCAGGGCGGCGAAATCGGTCGAGATGACCGGGGCGGGGATGCTGATCTCGCCCACCAGATCGTACCAGGCGTGGGCGGCGGCGTAGAGCGAGCCGGGATAGCCGTCGCTCGCCCCCGGGTCGCCGGAGGGGTAATAGGCCAACGCCTGGCCGCTGTAGGCCCAATCGTCGCCGGAGGGGTAGACAAAAGCGCCCTGGTAGACGAGGCTGGTGGAATAGATGCGCCGCGAATGGTCGCGCGCGACGAGCGGCAGATAGACGTGAAAGGTGGGCCAGAACCCGTTGGCCGGTTCCGACCACTGCCCCAGCGCGTCCTGCGACCGGTGCCCAAAATAGACCGTCCCGCCCGCGTAGGGCAGCGTGGCGGTAAAGATACTCGCGCTGCCGGGTAGGGTGTCGGTCAGGAGCGTGGCGGTGGCCCAGTTGTCCACGCCGATGAGCGTGTTGGAATAGCGCAGCGTGACCGTGACCGCCCCGGCGGGCGGGGTCCAGGTCAACGTGGCGGTCAGGGTGGTGGAATCGGTGACGGCGCGGCTGACGCGCAGGTCGGTGGCGGCGGCGGGTGGGGGGACGCCGTACTCGTCGGCCCCCACGTCCGGGGCCGGGCCGATGGGGCGGGTGTCGCCGTCGAAATCGTCGGAGACTTGGGGCAGCGTGGCCGCCTGGTCTATGGCCGCCGTGGCTGTACCCACCAGGTGCAGGTCGCCGCTGGCGGCGTCGGCGAACCAACCGCTTTGGGCGGTGGTGACGTTGCCCGTGCCGCTGGCGTGCGCTTCGTCCCGGTCGAGCCAGATGTCCATGTTGGTCAGATTGTAGGCGAACGTGCCGGAGGTGTCGGCGAAACGGGCCTCCATCCCCCAGGTGACGCCGGTGGGGCTGAGCAGCCACGCCGTGTTGTGCGCCACCAGCCAGCCGCTGGCGTGAACCATCTCGATCACCACGTCGTGAGGTTGGGAGGCGTAGATAAAATTGTTGCGCACCACCCCGCCGGTGTGGTCGCCCGCGCCGTGGCTAGAGTTGCCAAAAGAAATGCCCTGGTAGCAGTCCACCAGCAGGTTGCGCTCCACCACCGTGCCCGACGAGCCGGACCAAAAGAGGATGGTGGGGACCGGCTCGTTGTGGGGCGTGCGGATGCGGAACCACTCGTTATCGCGCACGGTCCAATCGTGGGCGTCGTGGGCGCTGATGCCGTTGGTATAGTCCTCGAGGGAAGTGGTGGTGTATTCCAGCCGCGAGCAGGCCAGCAGGCCGCCCTCGCTGCCGTCGCCTGCCGGGTTGACTTTGACCAGTTGGTAGCCGCTATCCAGGATGTGCAGGTTGTAGAGGGTAGGCCGGTCGCTGCCCTGCACCGAGACGCCGTGCTCGTCCCCGTTGCGGATGGTCAGGTCGGCAATCGTCACGTCGTCGGCGTTGATGGCGATGACGTGGGTGTGGCTCCCGGTGAGCATTCCACCGCCGTCCAGGATGACGTCGTCCCGGTCGCCGCTGTCGCCCCGGATGGTGATGCCGTCCTGCTGCACCCAGACGGCGTCCTGGAGGTAGTATGTCCCGGTTGTGACCAGGATGGTCGTGCCGGGGGCGGCGTGGGCGGCCTGGTCGCGCAGGGCGGCCTCGGTGGAGACGGTGACGGTGGGGGCGGAGGGTGGGGCGAGCGGCGGGCAGAGTGTATCCGGCGAGGATGAGAGGCACCGGGGGGCGTTCGAGGTCGTCGTATGCCCGGTATCCACCGGGAGCGCCATGCAGAACCCAGGCGCTCCGCCGGCGATGGAGAAAAATAAGAGGAATGAGATCGTCAATTTGGTGTGCATTTGTCTCCCTCCTTTTTTGAAATTTTGTCCTCACCCTGGTTGCCAACGCAATTTACCAAATGGCGCTACGTGTGTCCAATCGCACCACGTGCTGCCGTTGTAGGGCAAGTTGCCAACTTGCCGACGCAATTTACCAAATCGCGCTACAACGCAA
>CAYNVC010000138.1:0-6960 GCA_964400615.1 uncultured Anaerolineales bacterium
CCGAGGCTCCCGACTGGCTGCAAGAGATCGCGCCGGAGGGGGAGGGAGCGCCGCCCGCCGCCGAACCCGCTCCGGCCCTGGCCGAGGCTCCCGACTGGCTGCAAGAGATCGCGCCGGAAGGGGCGGGAGCGCCGCCGCTCACCGAATCCGCGCCAGCCCTGGCCGAGGTTCCCGACTGGCTGCAAGAGATCGCGCCGGAAGGGGCGGGAGCGCCGCCGCCCGCCGCTGTTTCCCCGCTGGTGGGGGTTCCCCCGCTCGCAGAGGCGGCCGAGACCCCAGAATGGCTGGCTGAACTGGGGCCTTCTCCCGCCCAGCCCGATTTATCTGCCCCGGAGACCACCCTGCCGCCAGAGGAAATCGAGGCCGCCGAAGCTGCCGGGCTGGCGCGGGCAGAGATTCCTGCCTGGTTGCAATCTATGCGCCCCAGGGAAGGCGAGCCATCCGCCGCCGCGGAACCGGCCGAGACAGAGGGCTTGTTAGAGGGACTGCGGGGTGTCTTGCCCCTGGCACCCATCGCCGAGGTTTCCACGCCCGGTGAGCGAGCGTTGCCGCCTGAAGCCCGCCAGGTGAGCCTGGCGCGAGCGCAACTCTTTCAGGAACTGTTGTCTCAAAAGCCACAACCGCGACCGGAAACGGCCCAGGCGGGCGTTTCGGCCGGCGAGTGGCTTCAGCGCTCGGTGATTGGCCTGGCGCTCCTCCTGTCCCTGCTGGCAGTGATGACGTGGCGATTCGCATTTGGCTCCGTGGCCCCTCTCATAACCGGCCCCGCTGAACTCGACGCGGCGGGGGTGACGCTGTACAATACAGTCGAAAGCGTCGAGCCGCAGGATAACGTCCTGGTCGCTTTCGAGTACGGCCCGGCCGAGGCGGACGAGATGGACATAGTGGCACGCTCCATCTTGCAGCACCTGATCTGGCGTGGGGCGACCGTCTCTATCGTCAGCACGCAGCCGGAGGGGTTGACCATCGGTGAGCGAGTGTGGGACGAGACCTGGGAGATGCTGGACGAGGCCGCGTTGGAGGAGGCGGATATTCGGCGCTACACACCGGACGAACGGTACAGCCCCGGCGGCGCTACCGGAGCAGCGCAGTTGTTGGCAGAATCGGCGGCCAGCGCGAATCATCCCGACCTGATCCTCCTGCTGACCTCTCAGCCGGCGCCGCTGCGCTGGTGGACGGAGCAGGCGCAGGCACGCGACGAGAGAATCGTGGCCGGTTTGAGCGCCTCCGCCGAGATCGTCGCCGCTCCGTATCTGGATGCCGTCGCCGGGCAGTTGCGCGGCGCGATCAGTGGGCTGCGCGGCGCGTCCGCTTACGATAGCCGGCGTGGAACAGAGGGAGAGGCCGCCGAACGGCTGAACATCCTGGCCGCCGGGCACGTCGCGGTCTCGGTCCTGATGTTTGCCGGGGCGCTCATTTATACCCTGGTCCGCCCGCGCAGGGGGAAACAGTGATGGATATCATCCAGACCATAGGCGCGCCGCTGGGCATAATTCTGACCATCTCGGTCTTGAGTTATCTCTTGTTCGGGGACAACCCTCTGTACAAGCTGGCCCTGCATATTTTCATCGGCGCTCTGGCAGGCTATTCCTTTGGCGTCGTGGGCCAAAAGATCGCCCTGGTTCTGCTGCGCGACCTGCCAGGGGAGCACCTGTTGTTGGTTCCTCTGCTGCTGGGGTTGTGGCTGCTCGTGTTCAAGAGCGCCCCCCGGTTGTCCTACGTCGGCAACTTTGCGATGGCCTACCTGGTGGGCGTGGGGACGGCGGTGGCTTTGGGCGGGGCGCTGGTCGGCACCCTCGTCCCCCAGGTCGGGGCGACGGTCAGCGCATTGGATCACAAGACCCTGCTCGATGGCTCGTTGACCATCCTGGGCACGGTCGCCACCCTGATGGCCTTTAACTTTACCAGGTCGGAGAACAGGGCCTGGACGCGCGTGCTCGGCTGGGCGGCATGGGTGGGACGGCTGTTCTTGATTTTTGCTTTTGGGGTTGCTTTTGCCGGGGCGCTGACGACTTTTCTTTCGATCCTCATTGGGCGCTTACAGTATATCATTGTCCCGCTCGTCAACTTGTGGGGCAGGTAGAGACCGACGATGACTCAAGATCAACAGATTGGTTCAATCCTCCTGGCCGATTGCGGCACGGTGATGACCAAGGTTGTGCTGCTCGACCGGGTAGGTGATCAATACCGCCTCATAGCGCACGGGGAAGCGCCGACGACGGCGGAAGCTCCCTGGTCAGACGTGACGATTGGTATCGCTCACGCCGCCGAGGAGATAACGGCCATCACCGGCTACAACCTGTTCGACGGGAGCGGCAACTTGATCTGCCCCGAAATGGCGGACCGGCAGGGAGTGGATGCCTTTGCGGCGACCGTCAGCGCCGGGCGGCCGCTGCAAGTCGTGATCGGTGGTCTGGTGCGGGATATGAGCGTCGCCGCCGCCGAACGAGCTGCCGCCGGCACATATTCCCTGGTCGAAGCGATCTTTTCTTCCGAGAGGCGGGGAATGCTGAGCGAGGAGGACATCATCCACACCATCCACGCGGCTGCGCCCGACGTCATCTGCATCACCGGTGGCGTGGATGGCGGAGCCACCAACCCGGTGCTGGAACTGGTGAACACCTGCTCGCTGGCCTGCGCTTTGATCGACCAACAGCAGCGTCCCATCCTGCTCTATGCCGGCAACTCGGATTTGCGTCGCCGGGTGGCTGGGATCGTGGGCAAGCGGGCCGAGTTACGCGCGGTGGATAACGTGCGCCCCTCCCTGACGCAGGACGATCTGGGCGCTGCCAGGGCCGAGCTAGACGCGCTCTATCTGAAAAAGATGGGCACCTTGCCCGGCATAGAGACGGCGAGCAGTTGGAGTCCCATCCCGCTCACCCCCACTGCCCAGGCTCTGGGGCGGCTGGTCGAATACCTCTGGCGACTGGGCAACCCGGAGAGCGGAGTTTTGGGGGTGGACGTTGGGGCCGCCAACACGACCATAGCCGCCGTCTTTGACGGGCAATTGTTTCTGACCGTGCGCAGCGGTTTGGGAGTCGCCTTTGGCGGGGAACAACTGTTACAGCGGCACGGGACTGGGGTTATCACCCGCTGGATGCCGGAACAGATAGACGATGGTCAGGTGCACCAATTGTTGCTCAACAAAGAATTGCATCCGGCGAGCATACCGCAGGTGCAGCGCGAGTTGTGGGTGGAGCAGGCGTTGGCCCGCGAAGCGATCCGCGCGACCTGGAAAATAGCCCGCCCAGGTTGGGAGCCCGGTGCAGCGCAGTTGTATTCTCATCTGTCACCCTTGTGCGATACTATCCTGGTCAGCGGCGGTGTACTGGCCCACGCCCCGCACCCCGGTCAGGCAGCCCTGATTGTATTGGACGCTTTGCAGCCAATCGGTATCACGACGTTGGTGTTGGACAGGCACGGCCTGGCTCCGCTCCTGGGCAGCGCGGCCGCGCTCAAACCCCTGGCGGCGGTGGAGACTTTGGACAGCGGCGGGTTCGTCAACCTGGCGACGGTCGTCACGCCGGTGGAGGGGCACGCCCGGCGTGGTGACACTATTCTCAAAGTGGATGTGACATACAAAGATAAAAGCTCTTTTAGCGTCGAAGTTCACTATGGAGACCTGGAGGTGCTGCCTCTACAGCCCGGTCAGCAGGCGGAGTTGGATCTGCACCCCCTACGCCATTTTGACGTGGGCCTCGGCGGGCCTGGCAAAGGCGGCAAGCGGCGCGTGAATGGGGGATTGGCCGGATTGATCATTGATGCCCGTGGCCGTCCGCTGCGCATATCCAGCAATTCAGAACGACGCCAGAGCCAGATGCAGCAATGGCGTTGGGACGTGGGTGGATGAGGTTATGTATTATTTATTCGAGACCCAGGTTGCCCCTTTGACCACCGTGCGCCGCCAGCGGATATTGCCGGCGCCGGGGGAACTGTTGGTGCGCTCCGGGCAGCGCGTCGAATCGGCGCAACCCGTGGCCCGGACGGACATCCCCGGCGATTTCCGCATCCTGCCTCTGGCGCGTCTGTTGGGCGTCGCGCCGGCGCGGATCAAGCGTCACCTGCGCGTCGCACCAGGTGAGACGGTACAGGCGGAACAGGTGATCGCCAAGAAATTTGGCCGGGTCGTAAAATCGCCCATAGATGGCGTGATGGTCGCCAGCGGTAACGGCCTCGTGTTGATCCAGGCACAGCCGACGCCGTTTGAATTGTGTGCCTACATACCCGGCGTCGTCGCCAACGTGCTGGGCAACTATGGCGTGGTGATCGAGACATCGGGGGTTTTGATTCAAGGAATTTGGGGAACCGGAGGCGAGAGTTTCGGTGTGCTCAAGTGTCTGGTGGATGATCCAAAAGACCCGTTGCGTGCCAGGGCGCTCGATCCTTCGTGCCACGGGATGATCATCGTCGGCGGGTCAGAGCTGAACGGCCCGGCGCTCGAGATGGCTCAAGAGCTTCAGATACGGGGAATAGTGACCGGGGGGTTGCCGCCGGAATTGATCCCGCAGGCAAAGGAACTGCCGTTTCCCGTCATCGTCACCGACGGCATTGGGAAAACGCCGATGGCGGCCCCCATATTTCGCCTGCTCAAGACGAACGATGGGCGGGAGGCCGCCATTAGCGGCCAGGTTCAGTCCCGTTGGGACGTGGTGCGCCCTGAGATTGTCATTCCCCTGCCCGCTGACGCCGAGTTGCCGCCTCAGCAGCCCCCTGGCTCGCCGTTGACCGTGGGGACGCTGGTACGCGCGATCCGTGCCCCTTACACAGGTAAATCTGGCGCGGTGGTCAAACTTCCCGCCCGCCCGCGCCTCATAGATACGGGAGTCAAAGTGCGCGGGGCAGAGGTAGACCTGGGACAAGAAGCGCCGGTATTTATACCGCTGGCTAACCTGGAAATTTTGCGTTAATATTCTCGAAAGCCGACCCCCAAGGAGGCAAGAAATGGAAAATCTGGAACTTTTTCCGGAAGAGATGGAAGAGGAGGAAGCGGTTGCCGAAGAGGGCGCCAACCGTACATTTATTATCCTTGTTGGAGCACTAGGTGGCTTGCTCGCCATGGGGCTCTGCATGTTTGCGGTCTGGGCGTTCGTCATCAATCCCAAGATGACGGCGAGCCGCGTAGAGTACAACCAGTCCGTCGAGGCCACCAACACGGCGCAAGCGCAGGGCGCGGCCGAGGTGGCAGGCGACGAACCCCCGACCGAGACCGTCGCCCCGACGGTGGTTCCCAGCGACACTCCGCAGCCCACCCCGACCAGGTCTCCGACTGAGACACCGACTACCGCAGCGGAAGAGGCTACTGCTCAGGCAACGCCGGCGGAGGTGGCAACCGGTCCCACGGCAGCAGCGGTGCAGGGAGAGGCCACTGCAACCCCCAAACCGACCCCCACCCGCCGGCCTACGGCGACCAAGTCCGCCCAGGACGAGATGCCTGGCACCGGGGTGGGCACGTTGGGCGTCAGTGCGCTGGCGATAGGGTTGCTGTTCCTGCTGGTCGCGGTGCGGAGGGTGCGGCGGGCGGTGTAGGCAGAGGCTGGCTAACCACTTGTGGAAGGCGGAGAAAATGGACGGCGAGCTGGTACGGGCCTTGTGGAAATTGTTGACCAATCCTAATGTGGCCTACCTGCTGCTCATTATGGGGCTGTGGGCCACGGCGGCGGCCTTTTACGTCCCCGGCACCGGGCTGATGGAGATCAGCGCGGCCTTGTGCCTGGTACTGGCAATCGCCGGTCTGACCCAGTTGCCGGTCAACATAGTAGGTGCGCTTCTGATAGTGGTGGCGATGGCGACGTTCGTCGTAGACCTCCACGTGCAGAGCGTGGCGCTCACGGTGGGCGCGATTGCGGCGCTGGTGTTGGGATCGGTTTTCCTCTTTCCCCCGGCCGGAGGCGCGTTGTTGGTCTCGCCCTGGTTGATCGGAGGGGTGACACTGGTTTCGTTGGGGTTCTTTGCGGGGGCGCTCGCAGCCGCTGTGCGTGCCCAACGTCTGGAGACCCGGGTGATTGCTCAGGCGAGTGTGGGGCAGGTGGGTGTGGCGACGACCCCGATTGATCCGGTCGGTACGGTGCAGCTGCAGAGCGAGATGTGGAGCGCCGTCGCCGATGAGCCTATCGCCGTGGGGGAACAGGTACAGGTCACGGCCCTGGAAGGGCTTAGAGTTCGTGTGAAACTTGTGGGCTGAATTCGATGAAAAAAGGAGACAGAAAATGGGTACGGCTTTTCTAGTTTTTACAGTGATTTTGATGCTCGGGTTTTTCGCGCTCATCTTTGTTGGGTCAATGCTCCGCGTGGTGCGCGAGTACGAGCGTCTCGTCATCTTCCGGTTTGGGCGCTGTATCGGCACCAAAGGCCCCGGCCTGGTGTTCCTGATTCCCTTTGCCGACAAACCGGTCAAGGTAGACCAGCGGGAGCAGTTCATCGAAGTCCCCAACCAGGTCTGCATCACCAAAGATAATGCGCCAATCGGGGTGGACTTTTTGATCTATTGGAAGGTGGTCGAGCCGGAGCTGAGCGTGTTGAAGGTAGGACAGTTCGCCCAGGCCTCGGTGGGCATCGCCACGACGACGCTGCGGGCGGTCATCGGTGATATTCCGCTCGACGACGTGCTGGCCCAGCGAGAACACATCAACCAGGTGTTACGGGTCAAGCTGGACGAGGTGACGGAGCGGTGGGGCGTCAAGGTGACGGCGGTCGAGATCCGCGAGATAGACCCGCCGCGCGAGGTTCAGGAGGCTATGAACCGCCAGATGGCCGCCGAGCGGAACCGCCGCGCGGTAGTCACCGAGTCCGAGGGCACGCGCGAGGCGGCCATCAAAGTCGCCGAGGGAGAGAAACAGTCCGCCATTCTGCGGGCCGAAGGCTCGAAACAGGCCGCTATTCTGGAGGCCGAGGGTGCGCGGGCCGCCCAGGCATTGCGTGCCGAGGGTTTTGGTGTGGCGCTGAAAGAGATTTGGGAGGCGG
>CAYNVC010000139.1:0-6903 GCA_964400615.1 uncultured Anaerolineales bacterium
GACAGGCGTGAGCGTGCTTGCCAAATGAACACCTGTGTGTTATCATACTGCCCGTTGCGCGCCTGAAGGCGGGCTTTTCCGCTCCTGGCTCGAGTCCAGGGGCAATCCCACGGAAAGGAGGTGACCGTCTATGCGCAGTTACGAATTGGTTTTCATCGTCCACCCCGATGTGGACGGAGATGAATTGGCTGCCGTCACCGAGCGAGTTGTAGAACTGGTCGGGCGTGACGGTGGCAGAGTCGTTCGAACTGAGCCTTGGGGAATGCGTCGGTTGGCCTATCCCATCCAAAAGCGGTGGGAAGGTCAGTATGTGCTGATGCAGTTAGAGATGAACCCCCAGGGCATTTCTGCGTTAGAACGTGGACTTGGGCTGACTGAGCAAATTATGCGTCATTTGATCGTCCGTCTCGAAGATGGTATGGCGCCATCGCCCCAAGAGCCAGAGACCAAAGATGACGCAGAGCAATCTGAACCTGCCGTTGCTTGAGTGAGGTCGCTATGGCGAGGGGTTTGAACAAGGTGATGGTGATCGGCAACCTGGGACGTGACCCCGAAATGCGTTATATGCCCAGTGGCCGGCCGGTGACGTCGTTCAGCGTCGCTACCAGCCGCAGTTGGACGAATGCAGATGGTGAACGGCGCGAGGAAACCGAGTGGTTCAACGTGGTGGCGTGGGGCAACCTGGCCGAGATTTGCAAACAGCACTTGCATAAAGGGCAACAGGTCTATGTGGAAGGGCGTTTGCAGACGCGCAGTTGGCAGGATAGTGAAGGCAAGAAACGCTTCCGCACCGAATTGGTGGCTAACGAGATGATCTTGTTGGGCAACCGACGCGCCGACCCACAGTACGTGGAGATGGATCGAGCATAGGGCAAATTGGCAATTTGCCTGCTTGACCGCTGTTCAGGAGGTGTGATTTTGGCAGAGAGACAACGACGAGGACAAGGAACACGAGACCGGCGGCGTGGTAATCGCCGTTTTATCCCCCAACGCAAGACGTGCGTCTTTTGCAGGGATAAAGTCAAGTACATTGATTACAAGCAGGCCGACGTGTTGCGGTCTTTTCTAACCGACCGGGGAAAAATTCAGCCCCGGCGGCGCACGGGGACGTGCGCCAAACATCAGCGACAGTTGGCGCTGGCGATCAAACGCGCCCGTCACCTGGCGTTGTTGCCGTTCGTGGTACAGGCCAAGCCGGGCCGCAGCAGCAGGTCATAACGGGCGGACGATAAAAAATGACGAAAAAAGCCAAAAAGCGCGTGCGTGCTTCCAAAGAACTGACGCGCAAACAGATTTCTCGTTTGGAACGGGAAAAGCGAATTGAGAAATCTCTCCTCTGGGGTGTGATTGCTTTAGCAGTCCTGATAGTCGGTGTTCTGGGCTATGGCTTTTTCTCCGAAAGTATCGTCAAGGCCCACGAACCGGTTGCCATCGTTGATGGCGACGAGATCACGACGACCGAGTTTCAGGCGCGGGTGCGCTTTACGCGCCAGCAAATGCAGTTGCAGCTCGACCGGCTAAACTTGCAACAGCGCTCGCTCGACATGGATGATGCCAGCGCCCAGTTCTATTTGCAGTATATCCAGGACCAGATCCGCAATCTGGACGGGCAGTTGGCTCCTGAGAATGCCGTTTCCATTGGGAAACAGGTGCTCGATCAGTTGGTCGTGGGGGAGCTGGTGCGCCAGGAGGCGGAGCGGCGCGGCATAACGGTCGCGCCGGACGAGGTACAAACGGGTATCGAGCGCTACTTTGGGTACGACCGGAACCCGGCCACTCCTACGCCGGCGCCGCCGGTTGACGACACGTCGTCTTCGACGCCGACCGTTGAATCTGCTCCCACCCCCACGCCGATGACCGAAAAGGCGTTCCAGGATTTGTACGCCGACACCCTCAAGACCTGGAAGGAACTGGGAATTTCGGAGCAGCAATTTCGCTCCTGGATGGAGGATTCGCTCATACGCCAAAAACTGCGCGAGCAGATGGACGCCGAGGTTCCTACCACCGCCGACCAGGTCAAGCTGCGTTACATCGGTGCCGATAGCAAAGAGTGGATTCAGGACGCCGCTGACCGGTTGGATGGCGGAGAGGATTTCCAGACCCTGGTGGACGAGTTGCAAGATAACGAGGACGTCACCGGGTACGGGCGAGAAATGGATTGGTATCCCCGCAGCGTTCTGGAGCAGATGTTGGGCGAGATGCTGGTCGGGATGGCTTTTGATATGCAGGTGGGGGAACGCAGTCAGCCGGTGTTGCGTATGGAGGACTCGCGTTACTATATCGTCGAGGTGCTGGGGCACGAGGAGCGTGAGCTATCGCCCAACATCTTGCAGCAGGTACAGGAAGAGGCTTTTCAAAAGTGGGTCGAGGCCCAGCAGCAAGCTTCGTCCATCGAGTACCCGCCGGTGAGAGCCGAGTGTCACGGTGATACGCCGTGGTACAAGGACGAGTGTCGTCACTCGTGGCGCGACCGCGATCCGGAGGTGTGCCGCTGGGCGCTGCTCTGGCCGTGCGCCGGTTCGTGGGAACTGCGCGTGCCCACCGACCCGTGAACCGGAAATAGACAGACGAGAAGCCTGGTTTTTTCTTAAAAACCAGGCTTCTTTTGTTTTACCCCGTGTGCCGTCTGGCTTCGATCACGTTGGGCAACCGCTCGATCCTGGTCAACACGCGGCTGAGCCGGGTAAAGTTATCGATCTCGATGGTGATGTAGAACGTAGAGATATTTTCTTCCCGGCGCTGGCTGAGCGACGAAATGTTGATGTCTTCGTCACCGATGATGGCCGAAATTTCCGTCAACAGCCGCGTGCGGTCAAAAGCCTCGATGTACACCGTGACGGGGACGGTGGCCGGTTTAGGCCCCCAACTGGCCTCTATCAATCGCTCGGTGTCCTTCAGGCGCAGGATGTTGGGGCAATCGCGGCGGTGGATGGTGACGCCGTGCCCCCGGGTGACGTAGCCGACGATGGCGTGTCCCGGCAGAGGGTGGCAGCAGTGCGCCAGCCGGGTCAGTAGATTGCCGGTTCCGCGCACCTGTATCCCTTCGATGGTGTGTACGGGGGCGGGCGGCGTGGTGGGGTATTCCTTCTCCTTGCGCCCACGTGCGCTGGCGACTTTGCTGGTGATCTGTTGGCTGTTGATGTCCCCAAAGCCGACCGCGGCGTAAAAGCTTTCGAGCTTGCTGTAGCCAAACAGGTCGGCGACTTGCTCGTGGGCCATCTCCAACCCGATGCGTTTTAACTCGCGTCTGACGATCTCGCGTCCCTGGTCAACGTTTTGTTCTTGATCCAGGTGACGGAACCACTGGCGGATTTTGCTGCGGGCGCGGTTGGTTTTGACGTGCCCCAGGGCCGGGTTCAGCCAGTCCCTGTTGGGGCCTCCCCGGCGCGTGGTCAATATTTCCACCTGGTCGCCATTCTGGAGCTGGTAATCCAGGCTGACCAGTTTGCCATTGACCCTGGCTCCCCGGCAGCGGTGGCCGATCTCGGTGTGCACGCGGTAGGCAAAGTCAATTGGCGTCGCTCCGACCGGCAGATCGATGAGTTTGCCCTTGGGGGTAAAGGCGTAGACGCGGTCCTGGAAGATGTCGGTCTTCATCGCGTCTATGAAATCTTTGGCGTTGGAGGTCTCTTGTCGCCATTCTGTCAGGACGCGCTGCCAATCGCTCTTGGCTTCAAAGTTTTGCTCTTGCCCTTCTCCCTCTTTGTAGCGCCAGTGCGCGGCAACGCCGTACTCGGCGACCTGGTGCATTTTGCGAGTGCGAATTTGTACTTCCAGCGTCTTGCCATCCGCGCCGATGACTGCCGTGTGCAGGCTCTGATACCCGTTGTCCTTGGGGTTGGCGATATAATCGTCGAACTCGCCGGGGATGGGTTTCCACAGCCCGTGCACGATCCCCAGGATGCGGTAGCAAGTGGAAGCGCCCTGGGGAGTGATGCAGCGGATACCGCGCACGTCGTAAATCTGGCTAAAGGGCACTTCTTTGCGCTGCATTTTGCTATAGATGCTATAAATGTGCTTGGGCCGGCCGCTGATCTCGGTTTCGATCTTTTCCTGGCTCAGTTTCCGCTCGAGGATTTCGATGTGTTCCTGAACACTGGCTTCCCGTTCCTGGCGGCGTTCTTCGATCAGAGATGTGATCTCCTCGTAGGTGGCGGGGTCGAGGTAGCGGAGGCTGAGGTCTTCCAATTCCCACTTCCATTGCCACACGCCTAACCTGTTGGCTAACGGGGCAAAGATATCCAGTGTCTCGCGGGAGAATGTCTTGCGACGTTCCGGCTTTAGCCCGTCGAGTGTGCGCATGTTGTGCAGCCGGTCGGCCAGCTTGATTACCACGACGCGCACGTCCCGCGCCATAGCCATGAACAACTTGCGCAAGTTCTCCGATTCCTGTTCGTCGCGCAGTTCCTCGCTCTTGTCTTTGAAGCGGTCGTTTTGCTCCTGTTCGATTCGATCCAGCTTGGTCACACCGTCCACCAGTCGGGCGATGTGGGGGCCAAACTCGCTCGCCAGGTTCTCCACCCCAATGTCCGAGTCCTCGACCACGTCGTGCAGCAGCCCGGCGGCGACGGTGTCCGGGGCCATTCCCATATCGGTGAGCAGCAGGGCCACGGCCAGGGGATGTTGAATGTATGGTTCGCCGGTCTTGCGCTCTTCTCCGGCGTGCGCTCTTTCGGCTACGGCATACGCGCGTTCGATGAGCGGCCTGGCGCCATCTGACCACTCGCCCCTGGGAGCGTGCTCTAGTATATCCGAAATGCTGAGCATACGGTGCTTTTCCATCTCAACTCGCGCCTTGCCCTGATGTGCCACGAGGCTGGCCCGGTGACGATGCCAGCCTCGCAGATTATGGTGGAGATGGCGGGAATCGAACCCGCGTCCGAAGAATTCGATCAAGGACCTCTACAAGCTTAGTCGGCCCTTTTGTTTTTACCCCGGGAGACGCTGCCGACCGCGCTGCACCAGGGTTTAGCCGATGGGAGCCGAAACTCCCGCTTGGGCGTTTTTATCGGCGTCGGAACGCTGCACGCTGACTGTTTGTCGTCCGGCCTCCGGCCCGCCAGCGAAAGGGCGGAGCGGACGTGACCATCTAGTGGTCAGTTTGTTCCCAGTGGATTAGGCCACCATTGGGGCGGCAGCCATCATCGCAGGCTGAGGAACAGGAATCCAAGTGTTGTTATTGGCACTTTGGAGTGTGTGCTCCATTGTTAACGGGGTTAGAGCGCCCCGGCTTGCCATCCGTGACCAGCCTCCCTCGTCGAAGCCTATCATCCCCACGGTGATGTTATTATAGCACGTATCTACCGTGGTGGCAAGGGTTCTCACGGTAAATTTGCCCTCAACACCGCTCCCGACCGGGGGGGCAGCGCCTTGCCCGTGATTCGCCCCGCGTTGACCCGTGCCTGGCCCGGCTGCCATATATCGTGCAAGTGTGTGCCGTCGGCGAACACGCCTGGCGCTGGTACGTCCAGGTCGTATGTGGATTGGCCGTTGTTCAGCACTATTACCAGCGTTTCCTCCTCCCCGCGACGGGCAAAGGCGTAGACCGAATGTTGGTCGTCGGCCAGCAGGCGGAGGTGATGGCCGCGCCGCAGGGTGGGGTGCTCGCGGCGCAGCCGGGTCGCGCGGCGGAAGAATTCGAGCATGTCGTTGTCCCAACGGGCCTCGTCCCAGGGGAAGGCGCGGCGGCAGTCGGGGTCGTGCCGTCCTTCCATTCCAATCTCGTCGCCGTAATAGATGCAGGGTGCGCCGGGAAAGGTCATCTGGAACAGGGTTGCCAGTTTGAGCGTATCCCGATCCCCGCGCACCATGGTCAGGAAGCGCGGCTCGTCGTGGCTGCTGAGCAGGTTGAACTGGGCCAGCGTCGTCTGCCAGTCGTAGAGGGAAAGCAGGTGGTCTATTGTGTCGGCAAAGCGGGTGGCGCTGGCGGAGTGCAGCTCGTACCCGCCGGGGCGGTGGGAGGTATCCAGCCGCTCCGCGCCGAAAAACTCGAGGCAGGCGCGGTTAAAGGCGTAATTCATCACCGCGTCGAACTGGTCTCCCTGGAGCCAGCGGGTCCCGTCGCCCCAGATCTCGCCCACGATGTACGCTTCCGGGTTGGCCGTCTTGACCACGCGCCGGAATTCGCGCCAGAATTCGTCGTCGTCTATCTCGCCGGGCACGTCCAGCCGCCAGCCGTCCACGCCAAACTCGATCCAGTGCCGGGCCACGTCAAAGATAAAGCGCCGCACGGCCCCGGTCTGGGTGTTGAATTTGGGCAGCGCGGGCAGATTCCACCAGGCCAGGTAGCCCAATTCTCTCAGGCTGTCGTGTGTCTGCCGGGCGGGGTAGGGGTTTAGCTGTTCCCCGGCTTGCAGCCGCGCCCGGTCAAAGTGGAACCAATCCAGGTAGGGGGAGGCGGCCCCGTTTTCCAGTGTGTGGTGGAACTGGTAAAAGCCCCGGCTGGCGTGGTTAAAGACGCCGTCCAGCACCACGTACATCCCCCGCGCGTGGGCCGCGTCCAGCAGCTCGCGCAGGGCGGCGTTGCCGCCCAGGATGGGGTCTACCTGGTAGTAATCGTGGGTGTGGTAGCGGTGGTTGGCTGCCGATTGAAAGATGGGGTTAAAGTAGATGGCGGTGATGCCCAACTCTTGCAGATAATCCAGCCGTTCCGTCACGCCCGGCAGGTCGCCGCCCTTGAAGCCATAGACGGTGGGTGGGCTGTCCCACGGCTCCAGGTGGCCGGGTTTGGGGACGCGCTCGCTGCGGGCAAAGCGGTCGGGGAAAATCTGGTAGAATACGGCGTCTTGGACCCAATCTGGAACGATGATGTGCATTGATCTCCAACCTCTAATCGTAACTGTGCAGGCATGTAGCGCAATTTGGCAAATTGCGGCGATTGAAATCGCCCCTGGCGGGCTTTCA
>CAYNVC010000140.1:0-1365 GCA_964400615.1 uncultured Anaerolineales bacterium
CCTACTGCGCTTTCCCCTCCCACGGTGGCAGATCCAACAACTTGGCCCACACGTAGCGGGCCAGCACGGCCGCCGAGGCGATAGTCGGCGCGGCCAGCAGGATACCCAGCACCCCACCCAGCATGCCCCCCACGATGATGCCGATGATGACCACCATGGGGTGCAGCTTTACCTGCCGCCCTACGATGCGCGGGATGAGGATGTTGAGGTCTACCTGCTCCAGCACCAGGTGGATGCCCAGCACCAACACGGCGATCCAAAAATTGGAGAGGGGAATCCACACCGACCCCTGGAACAGGGCCAGCGGGATGGCGGTGGCGAGCCAGAGGGCGTGCCCAACGCTGAACAGGAATTCGAGGAAAAAGGCCAGGATTCCCAGGAGCAGCGCGTTTTCCATCCCTATGATAGCCATCAACACCCCGACCGTCAACCCCATCGTCAGCCCCAGCAGGAGTTGACCGCGCAAAAAAGCCCGCCAGAGCGTGCTCAGTTCTTCCTGCAACCGGCAAAAATCGTAGCGCAGGCTGGGCGGCACCCACTCGATTACCTGATGGCCCATCAGCGGGCCGTCTTTGGTCAGGTAGAAAGAGACGAGGCCGATGGAGATGATCTCGATGACCGTGCTCACTACCCCGGCCAACAGCGTCACCGTCTGAGTCGCCAGGGGGCGGGCCAGGCCGGTCAGCGTGGTGATCAGGTCGTTGTAGAGCGGGGATAGGTCCAGGCTGCGGTTGCCGATCTTTAACGGCTGGGCGAGAAACTCGGCCACGCTGTCGCTGATCTGCTGAAAGTCGAGTTGGATGGAGAGCGCTTGCCGCACCAGGGGGGGGGTCAACAGGCTGACTGCCAGCGCGAGCAGGCCGAAAAAGAGGATATAGATGGCCGCTGTCACCACGCTGCGCGGGATGCGCGTGCGGGTGTTGACGAAATCAACTATTGGCATGAGCACGTAAGCGATGAGACCAGAGATGACCAGTGGGGGGATGATGGCGCGGAAGCGCAGCACGACCGCTATTACGGCCACTATACCAAACACCGTGACCACGATCTTGGCGGTTGGACTCCAGGGTGGAGAGATGGGAGTCTCGTTGCTGGGGGCTTGTGTTTGTTCCAACTGTTCCTCCTGCTGACTGCTGATCCAAATTACGCGGCGGGCAGGGTGAAGAAAAAGAGACTGCCTTCTCCGACCTGGCTCTCCACGCCTACTTCTCCGCCAAGTTTCCTGACGACGCGCTGCACGATGGATAGGCCCAACCCGTGCCCCTTGATGCGTGTTTCGCCGAGCCGCGTGAGCGGCGTGAACAAGTGCGCCTGCTCCTCCGGTGTGAGGCCGGGGCCGTTATCGCGTACCCAGAAGCGAATGTG
>CAYNVC010000140.1:1465-6903 GCA_964400615.1 uncultured Anaerolineales bacterium
GCGTCGCCCTCCGTTTGTTCGTTCGTCCACTCGTCGAAACCCAATTCGATGCGCGGTGGTGCGTCTTGACAGGGCCGGCCTCCGTACCTGAGAGCGTTGCTGATGTAATTGAACCATACTTCTTCGACCCACGGCGCGTATCCCACCGCCGCCGCCCACTTTTCAGGTAGAATGATCTTGGCTCCAACCTTCTCGATGTCGTCGCTCAACCGCTGCAATGCCTCGAACACAATGCTGCCCATGTCGAGCGGGCCAATGTCCACTTCCTCCAGCTTGCGCACGACGGCCAAGAGCAACAGCTCACTTATGACCTTGTCCATCTTGCGCCCGTTTTGGGCGATCATTTGCAGGTAGCGTGACAATTCACCGTCCGGCAGTTCGTCGTAACTATCCGTCAGTATCTCGGCAAATCCAATGATGCGCGTCAGCGAGTTTTTGAGATCGTGGGCCACGGTGTGGGCAAAGGCGTCTAGCTCCTCGTTGCGCGTCTGCAACTCGGTGGTGCGTTGACGCAGCGCCTCGACCAGCCGGGCATTGTCAATGGCTATGGCAGCCGAACCGGCGAGCGGCTCCAGCAGCGCCAGGTCTGCCGTGGTAAAGCGCCCCGGCTCCGTGTCTGTCACCTGGAGCACCCCGATGACGTTGTTTTTGACCCGTAGTGGGACGCTGAGGATAGAGCGCAGTCCCAACCCCGTTTCCATATCCACCTGCTCAAAGTAGCGCCCGTTGTACTGCACGTCCGGCACGATCAGGCTCTCGCCGGCGCGGGCTACCCAACCGGCGATCCCCTCCCCCTCCGCCAGTCGCCAGCCCTGCACCATTTTGCTCTGTGGGCCGATGGCCTGTTTACAAACCAGTTCACCGGTCTCTGGTTTGGTCAGCCAGATCGAGCATGCCACTACGTCCAGCAGGCCGCGTACCTCCTCCAAGACGGTGGAGAGTACATGGTCCAGGGCGACGGTGGAACTGAACGCCCGGCTTGTCCGATTGAGCATAGCCAGCTCGCGGTTGCGCTGCCGCAGCGTTGCCTCCGCCTGCTCGTGATCCGCGATTTCTTGCTCGAGCTGCTGGTTGGCTCTCAATAATTCTACGGAGCGTTGTTCTACCAGTTCCTCGAGATGATCACGGTATTTATCGAGCTTTTCATCGGCTCGTTTATGTTCCGTGATGTCGGTGAGGACGGTGAGTACGCCGGTGAACTGCCCATAATCGAAAAGCGGGTGGGCACTGGCGATGACCGGAACCCGGCGACTGTCCCGCGTCAACAGTGTAGTCTCGTAACGATTGGCGATGCCCCGCGGTCGTTGAGCGGTTTCCCACTTTATCTTTTCGACGCACTCTGGAGGGGTGACGATCTCCCAGTGCTGACCTACTAATTCCTCGATTTCATAGCCCAGCATTTCTGCGGTTCTGGGGTTAGCGAATGTGATGTGCCCAGCGGGATCTTCGATGAGGAGACCTTCATTGATGCTCTGGACGATATTTTCGTTGAATTCGCGCAGCTTTTCGCTCTCCTGGTACAGAGCCAGGTTTTCTGTGGCGACGGCTTCCTGGAGTTGGTTGTAACGCCATTGCAGGGTCATGAGCACCGTCAGTGTCAGCAAAAGAGCGATGCCGCCCGTCAGCCAATCCGGGAGGAGCAGCGAGTTGTCTGAGCGAATGAGCCAGGAGGTCATCCACCCCACGTGAGCGGTGACGGCGAAAACTGCAAAGGTGAGCAGGCTGAGCGCTGCTGTCGCCAGGCTGGTGCGCAAACCAAGCAGGATCAGGGTCAGCATCGGCAACGCCAGGAGGTACAGCCGCCCGTCCCCGGTCAGCCCGCCACGGGCGAGGGCCAGTGCCCCGACGCCATAGATCACCAATAACAATCCCCACGTCCGGATGCGAAAATCGAGGCGGCGAAAGACGGTCAACCCAATTATGAGCAGATAGCTGACCAGGAAAGCGAGGGCCGCCGGCCATTGCTCCGGGTGGCGAATTGCTGCGCCGATGACGATAGCGAGCATAGGCACGGCTGCGACGGAGGTCACGATCAGCAAAGTATTCAGAGTGTTGGTGCGCCAGATGCGCAGATTGTCTGTCACTGCCACGTGTCTTTGCAAGTTCCTACCGCCCATTTGCAAACCCGCTATTTTTGTTGGTGCATTGCCACGTTTTCCACTATTCCGATGCCGACCATTGTCGTCAGCAGCGCGGCGGGGCCATAACTGATGAACGGGAGAGGTAGCCCGGCAATTGGTAGCAGCCCCAGGTTCATGCCGATGTTGACGATCAGTTGAAACAAAATCATCGCCAGCGTACCAGTCACCAACATCCGCCCGAAACTATCTGGGGCAAACGTGATTATGCGCAACAAGCGCAAGAACAAAATCAGAAAGAGAACAAACATCAGCATGATGCCGATAAAACCCAACTCCTCTGCCGTGACGGCAAAGATGAAATCGGTGTGCCGCACCGGCAGGTAGCGGAGCTGGCTCTGCGTGCCCTGTCCCAGTCCCTTCCCCCACACCCGCCCGGAGCCGATGGCGATGAATGCCTGTTTGAGCTGGTAATTGACGTTGTCATCATTGCTGTGGTTGAAAAAACCCAATATTCGCTTGTGCATGTACTCGAAACCGAGCAGTTCGATCAGCTTCCACATTGGGTAGAGCGACGCCAGTCCGGCAGTCACCGTCAGTGTCAGGTAGCGCAACGGCATATCCGATTCAAACAGCATTGCCAGCCACGTGGCGATGAGCACGGCGGCGGTCGCCATATCCGGTTGCATAAAGACCAACGCCGCCAGTGCCAGGGCCATGCTGCCGGAGGAAAAAAAGCTGATCAGGTCGGGCCGCTCGGCGGTCGTCTCGACCATGCTCGTCTTGGGCGCTCCAAAGAGAGGAGGGGCGGGAGGCTTGCGTTTTCTCCGGCGGCGGCTGAGGACAGCCCCGGCCGAGATGGTGAGCAGGATCATCGCCGGGAAGGCAGGTTGGAGGCGAAACACGCCCAGGTCGAACCAGCCGATCATCTCGCCCGTCACCTCGTCCCGTGCGCCGATGAAAAAGACGAGCACCAGCAGGATAACAGCCACGAGATAGGCCAGCCACCAGAAATCGCCGAGCCACTGGTACTCGCGGGGAAAGACGGCCAGCAAAAAGATGATCCCTATCCCGGCCACTCCCAGAATCGCCTGCCGCCGCCACAGGTTGCGGAGGTCTGGGTCGGGGCTGCCCTGGTTGGCGTTGTAAATCATCACCACCCCATAAACTGTGAGCAGGATGACGACCAGGAGCAGGACAAAATCGAAATTTCGCCAGGAGCGTGTTTGGATCATACTATCTCTTGCGTCGCCCGCGTCCGGCCATCAGGGGAATGTCGGCGACCAGGCGCGATTCTTGTGCGTCCTGAGAGAACGTCACCTGGACGTCGGCGGCATCAATGGCAATGTGGCGCGAGATCACGGTGATGATCTCGTCCTTGAGCGTGTCCAACAGTCCGGGCGGAATGTTGGCCCGGTCGTGAGCCAACACTAACCGCAGCCGCTCTTTGGCAACCTTGCTACTTGATCTGTTCTGGCGGCCCAGCAACCGTTCGAGAATTTGCATAGTTAATCTCCCTCGGAGCGCATAAAGCTGAAAATTCGCTCGAACACGCTTTTTTCGCGCAGAGTCAGGAACGGCACGTCCTCTCCGCGCAGCCGGTTGGCGATGTTGTGAAAAGCCCGCCCGGCCAGGGAACTGTCGCTGGAAAGGGCCAGCGGTTGCCCCCGGTTGGCGGCGACCAGGATAGCCTCGTCCTCCGGCACGATCCCAATCAGGTCAATTGACAGCAGTTCGACGACGTCCGAGATGTCCAGCATTTCGCCGCGCTGCACCATCTCTGGCTTGATGCGATTGATGACCAGCCGGGCGGGGCCTATCTCGTCCGCCTCGATCAGACCGATGACCCGGTCCGCGTCGCGCACGGCCGGCACCTCCGGGTTGGTGACGATGATGATCTCGTCGGCCGGAGCGACGGCGTAGCGGAACCCCTGCTCGATCCCGGCCGGCGAATCAATCAGGATAAAGTCATGCTGCTCCCGCAGTTCGTCGCAGATGCGCACCATGTCGCCGGGCTGGACGGCGCTCTTGTCGCGGGTCTGGGCGGCCGGCAGGAGAAAAAGCTCCGAGAGGCGCTTGTCGCGCACCAGCGCCTGGCGCAGCCGGCAGCGCCCTTCGATCACGTCCACCAGGTCGTAGACGATACGGTTTTCCAGCCCCAGCATCACATCCATGTTGCGCAGGCCGACGTCGGCGTCAACGACGATCACGCGCTGTCCTTGCGCTGCCAGCGCGACGCCCAGGTTGGCGGTCAGGGTCGTCTTGCCTACCCCGCCTTTGCCGGAAGTCACTGTGAGCACTCTTGCTGCCATTGCATCTCCTTATCCCGCCTGTGGGGCGACAACGATGGTGTCTCCCTACTTGCCGCGCCAGGGCACGGCTATTATCTGTCCGTCGCGCACCGAGGCCATTTCGGGGGCCGGTTTGCGCCGTTTTTCCTCCGGGGAGCGGGCAATGTGGCCGGCAATGCGCAGTTGCGTCGGGGCCAGGTCGAGGCTGCATATCACGGCCCCCTCGTCCCCCAGCGCCCCGGCGTGCACCACTCCACGCACCCGGCCCCACACCACAATGTCCCCGCCCGCCACTATCTCCGCGCCGGGGTTGACGTCGCCGATGACGACGACGTGGCCGGGGTGGCGCAACCTCTGCCCGGAGCGCAACGTGCGCCGCACGACCAGCCCTTCCAGGTGAGGCGTCCCCTCTTCCACGGAGGCGGAGTCAGGCTCGCGCGGGGTGGCCGGGCCAAGTTCGATCACCAGCCCCATCTCCTGGGCAGCCTGCTCGGTGGCCGGGGCCGCGCTGACCAGCGCCCACAGCTCGACCTGGTGATGGGCCAATAGTTCCTGCGCCGCCTGGATTTCGGCGTGACTCAACTCGCGTGTTCCCACGTCGAGGGCGACGCGCCCGCCGTTGAAGAAGGACGGGCTGGCGCTGAGGCGCACCTCCAGAGCCCGCAACGCCGGGTTCCACTCGCCCTCTCCCAGGGTGATGAGCAATCCCTGGCGGATGCCTTTGATGGTGATTTTATCTGGGTTCATCGTTCAGTCGTGGCCCTGGCTCGCCGGGCGCTGGACGGCATAATTTTTACCCCGGTTATATTATGCACACAAGCAGTCAGATTGTCAACAGGGGAGAGTGTGAGGGATATTGTTTTTTTATCTGTGAGCGATCCCCAAAATCAGCACGGGGATGTCAATATCAGAGACCCCGCGTTGCTCCAAATCCCACACGAATTGTTCAAAGTAGGAAACACCAGTTGACATTTCGTTGGCAAATTCTTTGACCGGTACGATCTCGATTCCGATGCAATACTGTCCGGATAAACCGGCGATTGACGTAATTTAACAACAAGTGAGTCAT
>CAYNVC010000141.1:0-6902 GCA_964400615.1 uncultured Anaerolineales bacterium
ATGGCCGCATGCGGGCAAGATGCCCGCGACCCTTGCGGAACGCGGCTATCCTGGCCGCATGTGAGCCTGGGAGGATTGTCGAGAAATGAAACGTTACATCAACTTGCGCCTGATTTTGATCGTGGCCCTGTTTCCCCTGGTCGCTGGTGGCCTGTTCGTGCTGGTGGTGGGCGGAATGGGCCGGGTGCGCTACGATTCGGCCTACTTTGCTGCACCCTATACCGGGCGGTACGAGACGCCAGGGGCGACGGCGCGGGCGTTGGAGCGGGCGCTACAGGCTGGCGACCAGGATTTGCTGGCCGAACTAGAGGCCCTGCGTCACCCGGTGACGTTCGAGGCGAACCCCGACGTCATCTTTGTCATGCTGTGGGAGCGTGACGAGCGTTACATCACCTATTTCTACGTAGACGTGCAGACCCACGAGCGCTATATGTATTATTTCGAGCAGGTGAACGGGCGCTGGGTCGTCTCGCCGCCCGATGCGTATTACTATCTGCACTCTGGACGGTGGCTGATCGTCTTTACTCCACTGGCAATTGTCTGGTGGCTGTTGGGGACCGTGGCGATATTGGTGGTGCTGGTGTTCCGCCTGGCGGCGCGGGTGCGGACGCAGATGTACGACGGCTAACACACAATGTGTGATGGCCGTCACCCGTTATTTGCCAACAAAGCCAATAGAGTGTATCATGGTGACGGTGTTTCCGCTTGGGAAACCGCGCTTGCATGTTGAGGAGGCCGCAGATGAAACTCGAAAAACGTCTCACAGTCCTATTCGCCATCGTCGTCGTTTTTACTCTGGCTTGCCAGTGCCCGTTTTCGTCCGTGATCCCCACCCCGACCCCGACTCCTACCCCGCCCCCTGAGCCGCTGCCGCCGCAGGTCATCCAGACGATGCCAGAGCGGGAGCAAGAGCAACAACTCACCGCGCCCATTCAGATGGTGTTCGACCAGCCGATGGACGCGGAGACGGTCGAAGCTGCCTTTACCATCGAGCCAGCCGTCTCCGGCACGTTCGAGTGGCCCAGCGAGCGCGTGATGCTGTTCAAGCCGTCGGGCGACGGTTTCGAGCGCGGTGTCAAGTACACCGTCACCATCGCCGAAAGCGCTCTCAGTGCGCAAAAGCTGCCCCTGGCGGAACCGGTCAAACTCCACTTTGCCACCGTTGGCTTTTTGCAAGTGACCACCGTCCAGCCGGTCGAGGACGCCGCCGAGGTCGCCACGGATTCCACCGTCACCGTTCTCTTCAACCGGCCAGTCGTGCCCCTCACCGCCATCGAAAACCTGGACGATTTACCCCAGCCCCTCAGCTTTGAACCGCCGGTGAGCGGGAGCGGAAAATGGCTCAACACCTCTATCTATATCTTTACGCCCGCCGAAGGGTTTGCCCCCGCCACCACCTACACGGCGCGGGTCGCAGCCGGGTTGCAAGATGCCACCGGCGGCGTGCTGGACGAGGACTTTGTCTGGCAGTTCACCACCGTCATGCCCGCCGTCGTCGGCAGCTACCCCGACGACGACACCATCTACGTCGCCCCGCAGCCGGATATCCACGTCGCCTTCAACCAGCCGATGGATCACGCTTCCGCCGAGGCCGCCTTCGAGCTGACGCAACTCTCCACCGGTGAGGCCATCCCCGGCACGTTCGAATGGCACGCCACTGGATTGGTGCTGCCGGACAGAGAGGCATACGAACCCTACAAATGGTCGTGGAGTTCCGGCAGCGGCCCGGAGCGGGTTGGCGTGGAGACGATGAGCTTTATCCCCAGTGAGCCGCTCAACCTGAGCAGAACCTATCGCGCCACGGTTGCCGCCGGGGCCAGGGGCGTCAATGGCGCATCCGGCACACGTGATTCGTACAGTTGGACTTTTACCACCATCGCCTACCCCAGCATCGTCAGCACCGACCCGCTCGACGGCGAGCAGTGGGCCGACCCGTGGAGCAGTCTGGAAATTCAGTTCTCCAGCCCCATAGACCCCGCCTCGCTCGAAGGCAATTTCAGCATCAGCCCCCCCGTCTCTGAGACCAAGGTCTATACATATTGGTGGAGCAGCAACACCCACCTCGAAATCTCGTTCCCGGTCGAGCCTAGCAGCGATTACCAGGTGACAATCGGCGGCGGGTTGCGTGGACGGTACGGCCAGGAACTGGGGCAGGATACCACCATCCGCTGGCACACCCGCGCCTACGACCCAATGGTCTACCTGCACAACGAGAGCCAAGTTGTCACGTTCGACGCCTATACCGAGACGTTGGCCTACGTCACAGTCCGCAACCTGGGGCGGATCGAGTTTGCGCTCTACCACATGCCACGGGCGGATTTTATACAGGTCAACGGCAGCAACTCGTGGGACTATTGGAACAGTTACCAGGGCGCTTCGGATAACTTGATCCGCCGGTGGACGATGGACGTGGCTCCGGCGCTGAACAAACGTGCCATCTATGGAACCAAGCTCTCCGACGACGGCATGCTGGAGCCGGGCCTGTATTACCTGGAGGTGCGGGTTGACTATGACTCTATCTACCCGGAGGCGCGTCAGAGCGGTTATCTGCCGGAGACGAACCGCGAAATGTTGGTCGTCTCACGCCACAACCTGAGCCTCAAGACGACCTCCACCGAATCGCTGGTCTGGGCCACCGATCTGCATTCGGGCGAGCCGCTGTCCGGACTGCCGGTCGTGGTGATGAGCGAGCGGGGCAGCACGCTGGCGGACGGCGTAACCGATGCGGAGGGCGTCTTTAGCACCGACCACCAATCCCTGGATCGCTGGTCGCCTGTTTTCGTCTTTGCCGGAGAATCGGGCGACCCGGATTTCGCCGCTGCGGTCAGCGATTGGGATAACGGCATCACCCCCTGGCAGTTCGACCTGCCGGTCGAGTACGACGAGAATCCATTTGCCGGATACCTCTTTACCGACCGGCCCATCTACCGCCCCGGCCAGACGGTCTATTTCAAGGGAGTTATCCGGCAGGACGACGACGCTCATTATTCCCTGCCTGCGGGGGATGAGGGCGTCCACATCGTCATCTCGGACCCAGAGGGCAAGGATGTTCTCGAGGACGATTTTTCCCTCAGCGATTTGGGCACACTGGACGGCGAGTTCAGCCTGGACGAGGAGGCCACGCTGGGCACCTATTCCATCAGAGCAATTTATCTGCTTGCCCAGGATGTCGAGTTCTACACCAGCTTCCAGGTGGCCGAGTATCGCAAGCCCGAGTTCCAGGTACAGGTGGAGACCGCCCGGGCCGAGTACGTGCAGGGTGACAGGATCAACGTCACCGCCCAGGCGAACTACTTTTTCGGCGGGCCGGTGGCGAGCGCCGACGTGAGCTATGTCGTGCTCAGCCGCGATTACTTTTTCGATTACCAGGGCCTGGGTTGGTGGGATTTTGCTGACTATGACTATTGGCGCAGCGGAGGCAGTGGCCCCTATGGTGAGCGCGTCGCCGAGGGAGAGGGAGCCACCGACTCGGAGGGCCGTTTCACCTTTAGCCTGGAGGCGGACGTCGCCGAAAAACTCGCCAGCCAACTCTTGACGCTGGAAGTGACCGTCACCGACATCAATGACCAGGAGGTCAGCAACCGCAGCGAGGCCGTGGTGCACAAGGGGACGTATTACATCGGCATGCGCCCGGAGCGGTACGTGGGCGCGGCGGGACAGGAGAACCAGGTCAACATCATCACCGTGGATTGGGAGAGCGCCCCCGTGCCTGACCGCGAAATCACCGTCGTCTTTGCCGAGCACAAGTGGTATAGCGTCCAAAAACAGGGCGAGGACGGCAGCTATTACTGGGAGAGCAACGTCGAGGACAGCCCGGTCTTTACCACCACGGCCACCACGGACGACGAGGGCAAAGCGGTGGTCAGCTTTACCCCGCCCGACGGCGGTATCTACAAGGTCACAGCTACCGGCCTGGACGAGAAGGGGAACCAGGTGCGCAGCTCGACCTACGTGTGGGTCAGTGGAAGCGAGTACATCAACTGGCGGCAGGATAACAATGACCGTCTCGACCTGGTCACGGACAAGCGGCAGTACCAGGTCGGCGACACGGCCACCATCCTCGTCCCGCATCCCTACCAGGGACAGGTGGAGGCACTCATCACCATCGAGCGGGGGCACATTTACGATTACTGGGTGCAGACGCTGGCGACCAACTCGGAGCAGATTCAGATTCCCATCACCGAGGACATGATCCCCAACGTGTTCGTCTCGGTCGTCATCGTCAAGGGCGTGGATGAGAGCAACCCGCTGCCGGGTTTCAAGATCGGCTACGCCCAGATTCCCATCGAGGCGACGGAGAAAGAGCTAAACATCACCCTGACCCCCGACAAGCCGGCAGACGAGCACTACCGGCCCGGCGACACGGTCAAATATGAGGTCACGACCAGCGACAGTGTGGGCAATCCGGTCGCGGCGGAAGTGGCGCTCAACCTGGTGGATCTTTCGGTGCTGACTCTGGCCGACCGGCCCGGCCCCGGTCTGGTGGGCTACTTTTGGCGCGAGCGCGGGCTGGGAGTGGGAACTGCCTCCGGCCTGATCCTCTCCGGCAACCGCATCAGCGAGGAATTGGGGGAGGAAGTCAAGGGAATGGGCGGTGGCGGCGGTGGGGAAGAGTTTGGCCCCGTGCGCAGCCGCTTCCCCGACCTGGCTTACTGGAACCCCAGCCTGCGCACCGACGAGAGCGGTCACGCGAGCGTCAGCGTGGAACTGCCGGACAACCTCACCACCTGGCGCATGGGGGCGCGTGGCGTCACCGCCGACACACTGGTGGGCGAGGCGGACGTGGACGTGATCAGCACCAAAGACCTCCTGCTACGCCCGGTGGCCCCGCGTTTCCTCGTCGTCGGCGACCAGGCCGAGATATCCGCCATAGTGCACAACAACACCGCCGCCCCGCTGGATGTCAAAATGCTGTTCGACGCCGTGGGACTGGAATTGGGAGTACCGGCGGAGCAACACATCAACGTCCCCGCCAACGACAAGGTAAAAGTGACCTGGCCGGTGACGGTGGGCGACCTGGTGGAGACGAAACTGCGCTTTTACGCCGGGGCGGAGGAGATGGAAGGGCTGTACGACGCGGTCGAGATCGCCCTGCCCGTCTATCGCTACAGCACACCGGAGGTGGTCGCCACCGCCGGCGTCTTTGAGGCCGACGGGCAGCGGTTGGAGGCGGTGGTGCTGCCTCCTAGCTACGATCCCACCCAGGGGGAACTCGCGGTGCACGTTGACCCGTCGCTGGCGGCGGGCATGGCCGATGGCCTGGATTACCTGGAACACTATCCCTACGAGTGCACCGAGCAGACGGTCAGCCGCTTTTTGCCCAACGTGGTCACGTATCGCGCTTTCAAAGAATTGGGGTTGAGCCGGCCGGATCTGGAAAAGAGGCTGCCCGACCTGGTCAGCCAGGGGTTGCAGCGGCTCTATAGCCAGCAGCACTATGATGGTGGCTGGGGTTGGTGGGTCAGCGACAGGTCCGACTCTTACCTGACCGCCTACGTCCTGTTGGGGATGATCGAGGCGCAGCGGGCCGGGTTCACGGTGGAAGATGACGTGATGACCCAGGCGTTGGGATACCTGGAGGAGAACCTGCTCCAATCCCGTGATCTGGAACTGAACTGGCAGGCCAACCGGCAGGCATTCATCCTCTACGTGATGGCTGAGGCGGGGAAAGGGAACGTCTCGCGCATGGAGGCCCTCTTCAAAAAGCGAGATGCGCTCGACACCTTTGGCAAAGCCTACCTGGCGCTGGGGTTCGGCCTGGTGGAAAAACAGGAGCGGGTGGATTCCCTGCTCGCCGACGTCACATCGGCTGCCATCCTCAGCGCGACCGGGGCGCACTGGGAGGAGGAGCAGGTGGACTATTATGCCATGAACACCGACACCCGTTCCACCGCCATCGTGCTGGCTGCGCTGGCGCGGTTGGATCCCGGCAACGCACTGGCCCCCAACGCAGTCCGCTGGCTGATGGTCGCCCGCCGCGACGGCTACTGGGAGACGACGCAAGAGACCGCCTGGGCAATTCTGGCCCTCACCGATTGGATGTCCACCACCGGCGAGCTTGAGGGAACCTACGACTGGCACGTGGTCGTCAACGGCACCGAGTTGGGAGCGGGCAGCGTTGACAGCGATAACGTAGACGAGACGACAGAACTGCAAATCGCGGTCGCCGACTTGTTGGCGGACACCGCCAACCGGGTTGTCATCGAGCGTTGGCCTTCCGAGGACCAGAAAGTGGGGACGGGACGGCTGTACTATAGCATGTACCTGCGCTACTACAAACCGGTGGAGGATGTGACCGCCCTCAACCGGGGCGTCATCGTCAGCCGCAAGTACACCTCCGTGGACTGCGACCCGGCGGAACAGGTATGCCCGGCGATAGACCAGGTGCAGGTGGGCGATACTATCAGGGTCGAGTTGACCATCATCGCTCCCCACGACCTGCATTACGTGGTGGTAGAAGACCCCTTCCCTGCCGGTGCCGAGGGGGTGGATACGAGTCTCGAGACGACCAGCGTGGCCGGAGAGCAGCCGGAGGTGATCCGCACCGACCGGAGCACACCCTGGGGTGGGGGGTATGGGCACTGGTGGTTCCGTCACACCGAGCTGCGGGATGAAAAAGCGGTGCTCTTTGCCACCTATCTGCCGGCCGGGACATACGAGTACACGTACCTCATCCGCGCCAGCCTGCCCGGTGAGTACCGGGCCATCCCCGCCCACGCTTACGAGATGTATTTCCCAGAGGTGTTTGGGCGAGGTGAGGGAGGAGTGTTTACCATCACAGAGTAGCTGCGCGTTCCTGGGGATTCCGTGTGCTGCCCACCACTGGTTAGCGCGGTCAAGTGTCAGTGTGAGTGACAAAGGCCAAAAGTACATTGCAAATACAGAGATTCAATGATGTCTAG
>CAYNVC010000142.1:0-6894 GCA_964400615.1 uncultured Anaerolineales bacterium
TCCCCGCAGGGGGACGACCGGCTGCAAGCCCGCCAGCGGCGACTTTAGTCGCCAAAACGACGGTCGAAACCGCCTGAGCAGCCACCGCACACAAAAAGGCCAGGCTTTTTCCGAAAAAACCTGGCCTCTTGAATCTACCCCAGACGTTTAGTGATACGCCCTCAGCACCAGTGGCAGATAGATGCGCCTCGGCTCCACCACAACATCGTGGGTCGCCACGACGTTGTTGAAACAGCCGTTCTGTGCACGCAAATCCACCTGAACCGTGCCGCTGATGGCATAGGTGTGCTGTGTCGTGGTGAGAGATGTCACGGTCGCCGCCGTGCCGTCTCCCCAGCTCCAGGTGTAGGTGATGGGCGGGGTTCCGGCGGTCAGCACCACCGTGAACGTCACCGGATCGCCGATCAGCACCGGAGCCGTCCACTGAAAGTCCGCGTTCACCTGCTGGCAGGATGCCACCGTGACCCTCTTTTTGACCTCCGCGCTGTAGCCGCAGGTATCCGTGACAGTCAGCGTGACGGTGTACGTGCCGGCGGCACTGTAGGTGTGTCCGACGGTCGCGCCGCTGCCGGTCTGGTTATCGCCAAAGTCCCACCCCCAGGCCACTATCGAACCGCCGTTCGTCGTAGCGGAAGCGGTGAACGTCACCACCTCTGCCGGGCGGGGGGACGTGGTGGTCTGGCTAAAGTCGGGCGTGATGGTCGGCGCGGCGAGCGCGGTCGTCAGCGCCGGCCCCCAGCCGCTGTTCACGCCCTGGGCGCTGCTCGCCACCCGATACCGCTCGTTGGTCAGGCTAAGGTTGCAGGTACTCACCACCCAGGTAACGCTGGACGGGGTGGTCGTCTGCACCGTGCCCACGCTCAAGCTGACCACGCCGCCGGATTCAACGCCGCCGGAGACGTAAGAGCCGCCCGTTGGCACTGCGTCGGTGACGACCACCCCCGTGCCAACCTGGTTGCCGCTGTTGGTGACGACGATGGTGTAGCTGAACGGTGCGCCCGCGATGGGCGTCCCGGCGACCTGCTTGCCGACCTCGAACACCGGGGAGCGCGCCACCACCGTCACCACGCTGGTGCGCGATACAGCGCCCGTGTAGCCGCAGGCATCCGTGACGGTCAGCGTGACGGTAAAAGTACCGGTGCTGGCGTAGGCGTGACTGACGCTCGCGCCGTTTCCGGTAGCGTTATCGCCAAAGTCCCAACCCCAGGCAGCGATAGAAGCGCCGTTGGTAGTGCTGTGGTCGCTGAACTGCACCGCGTGGCCGACCGGCGCCTGCGACGGCGTGGCGTCAAAGATGGCGTTGATGGTGGGAGCGGAGAGATTGGTCACCAGCGGAGCGCCCCAGCCGCTGCCGATTCCCTGCGTGCTGGTGGCGACCCGGTAGTGCGTGTTGGTGATGGTCGCCTGGCAGGTGGTGACGGCAAAGGTGAACGTGACCGTACCGTGCCCGGCGGCCACCAGGTAATGCGTCCAACTGACCCAGCCGGACGGCATCAGCGTCCCGCCGGAGAGATAGCTGGTGTTGGCGGGGACGGCGTCGGTGATGACGACGTTGGTCGCGCCGCCCGCGCCGCTGTTGGTGACGGTCAGCGTGTAGGTCAGCGGCCCGCCGACGATGGGAGTGCCGGACGCCTGCTTGGTGATGGTCAGCACCGGCGCGTTGACCGTGCTGGTGACGACGTTGGTCCGGTACTGAACCCGTGTGCCGACGGTGATGAGAGCCGTGTTGGTAAAGATCAGGCCATCGCTCAGCCCCTTCTCGACCGTAGTGGTGATGTTCAAAAAGAGCGTCGTGGCGGGCGCGAGATCTCCACGCCACCAGAGCTCGTGAGCGGTGGTATAGTACCAAGTCGCCGTCACGTTGGCCGAGTAACCCACGTAAGCCACCTCCGGCGGCAGGACGTCCGCGATGATGACATCCGCTGGAGCGCTTTGGTCGGCGTTGGCGATGTAAATGGTATAAACCAGCGTCTCGCCCAGGTAGGCGACGCTCTGTGTGGGGGACTTGCCGTAGATGAGCGGTTCCACCTCGTCAAAGCCAATGTCGTAATCCCCCGTCATGCCCAGCGGGCGGGATTGGCCGTCGTAATCGTGATCCGGCGCCCGCGCGCCGGACGTGATATGGTCTATACAGGGGGAGCCGTGTTGCAAGTGGTAATAGTTCACCACGTCCCCGCTGGCGACGAACATAGGATCGAGCGAAAAGCTGTGAGAGCCGCCGCCGGTGCCGGCATAGTTACCGGGCGAGTTGCCCCAGACGTCGTTATAGTCCAGCGAGCCGCCGCCAAAGTAGATGCCTCCGCCGCTGCCCGATCCGCTGGCGGCCGTGTTGCTGACGACGATGGTGTTGGAGAGCACCCCGCCGACCAGGTGAACACCGCCGCCGGTGTTGTTGGAGGTGTTGCTGACAATGGTGTTGTTGACCAGGTAGAAAACGACGGATCCGCTGGAACCGGCATAGATGCCGCCCCCCATTCCAGCAGTACCGGCGATGCGGTTGTCGAACAGCAGGTTGTTGGTGACAGTGACGACGTTATCGTATATCGAGATGCCGCCGCCGGACGGCGTGCCCCCGGAGGAGCGGGCCAGGTTGCCACGGATGACGTTGCTATCGAAGCGGTCGGCGGTCGCCCCCGACGCCATCCCGATGCCGCCCCCGTTCGCCCCCCCGCTCCCCAGGTTCAAGTTGGCGGCGATCAGGTTGTTCTCGATGACCGCGGCCGTCTGGCTGCCGTCGTAAAAGCCGATGCCGCCGCCGTAGCAGTTGCTGGTGGCGTAACAGGTGTTGGTCGTCACCCGGCTGCTGCTGATGACGACGGTGGGGACGAGTGCCCAGGAGCCGATGGAGATGCCGCCGCCGTAGCCTTTGTTGCCGGTCGCGGTGATGACGTTATTGTGGACGAAACTATCCTGCGCGATCTGGGCGTGGGTGTCGTCAATATCTATCCCACCGCCAAAGGCGCGCTGGGTGGCCGTGACCACGTTCCGGTAGACCTGGCAGTTGCGCAGCGCGGGCGCTCCGCCGCCCCAGAGGGCCAGCCCTCCACCGAAACCGTCGTCGTGCGACTCGGCCAGGTTTCCATACACCTGGCTGTTTTCGAACGTCGTGCTCCCGCCCGCCAGCCACACCCCCGCGCCGATGGCGTCGGCGCTGGGGCTGCTCGCCAGCAGGCTGTTGCTATAGATTTGGGTGTCTGTGACCAGGTGCGTGCCGGTAAAGATCGCCACCCCCGCGCCCCAGGCGTTGCCGGAGGCGGGCGCGTGCCGGTTGTAGCGGATGATGGAATCGGCGATGGTGACGGGGTTGGTGGTGGAGATGACCACCCCGTGCGTGCCGTACTCGACTACGGTGGGGTTGAGGTATCCCTTGCTGCCCGGCTCGAAGCGGATGCCGTGCCATTGCCCCGGCGCGGGGTTGCAGCCGGTGACGGTAAAGGTGGTGGTGATACCGCCCGCCGCTCCCACGTGCAGCGCTCCGTTGACGATGAGTTCAATGTGGAACTGGTCAATTCCCAGATTGTCCCGGTCGTCCGCGTTGGCGTATATGGTCGCGCCGGGCGAGACGGTCAGAGTCACGCCGGAGGAAACGACCACGTCGCCGGTGAGCAAGTACGCGCCGCTCCAGGTGGTATCCTGGGTGATGACGCCCTGGAAAGTAGGGATGGTGAGAGGGGAACGCCAGTACTCGTCCCAACCGACGTCGTAAAAGCCCCAGGGGCGCAGGTCGCCCTCGCCATCCTCGGTGACGGGAGTCGCTACGCCCGCCTCCACCGCCGGCGCAGAGCAGCCGGTGAGGTGGTAATCGTCGCCGGCCCAGTTCACGAAACCCGGATCCGTGCCGGTGATATTGTTGCCCCCGACGTTGATAGGGCCGCCAAAGAGGGTGGTGGCGCTGATGAAGGAATAGTTCACGAACTTGAGCCCACTGCCGGTTATCCCAACCGTGTGAGAGATGACAGCGTCGTTCAGAATGAACGCCGGCCATGCCAATGTGCTCGTGACCACCCGGACGCCGATGCCGTCGCCGTTGATGCCAGGTACAGGCCCGCCCCCAAGTCCAAATCCGGGAGCGCCCCCGCCTCCGCCCTGCGTCTTGGCGGCGGTGTTGTTGAGGATCCAGACGCCGTTGGTAGCGTCGAGTGTGATGCCGTCGCCGCCGTTGCCGCCGTTGCCGCCGGAGGCGGTTGGGCCTGGGCCAGGCAGATCTAACCCGCTGTCGCCGCCCGCGCCGCCCGCGCCGCCGAAGACGCGGTAGGTGAGATTGTTTTCCATACGGGCGTTGGAATCCACCCCGTAGCCCGTGCCGCCCGCGCCGCCCGCCCCGCCTGCGCCGGGCAGGAATGTGCCCGGTGCGGCTGAGACGTAATTAACGTTCCCGCCGTTCCCGCCGGTGACGGTGCTGCCGCCGGTGATAGAGTAAGCGACGGTGCGGGCTACAAGAGTATCGGTGACGGCCAGGTTTTGCAGCCCCCACGCGTCGCCGCCGTTGCCGCCCGCGCCGCCGTCTCCGGCGGTGATAAAGGCCAGCACAGGCACACCTGGGGCGTTCTCGGTTCCATCGCCTCCGTCGCCGCCCCGGCCGCCCGTGCCGCCAGCGACCAGGTAGGTCAGGTTGCGGTACAGCCGCCCGTTGGTGCCATTGTTCTCGTTCAGCAACCCATAGGCCGCGCCGCCAGCGCCGCCCGGCCCGCCCAAGCCGCTGGGAGGCGACTGGATTGTATTCTCGTCCTGCGCGGCGCCGCCAGCACCGCCCTGCCCGCCCGCGCCGCCATAGACCTGGTAGGCTTCCAGTAACTCGACTGTGGGGGTGGAACCGGTGGTGTGCAGGCCATAGGCTGCACCCGCCGCGCCCCCCATCCCGCCAAAACCACCGCGAGATGTTGCCGGGCCGGCCCCACTCGCCGCGCCGATGGCCGCGCCGCCCCTGCCGCCCCAACCGCCCGCGCCGCCATAGACCTGGTAGGCACTCACGTCCCGGAACGTGACCCGCGCACCGCCGTTGTTATAGTAGCCGCGCGCAACGCCGCCCGCGCCGCCGTCGCCACCCGGCCCGCCCAGCACGTCGCCGGTGGCGGCAGTAGCGCGTGTTTCGTCGTCCTCGCCCCCCTGTCCACCCGTGCCGCCTGCGCCGCCCCAGACGGCTCGCACGCTGGTGGGGTCCACCAGAGAGCCGTCAATCTGCACCTCGATGCCGGTGCCGCGCCCGCCGTTGCCGCCCGCGCCACCTGCGCCACCGCCAGGGCCAGCGGGGCCGCCGCCGTTCTCGGCTGCCACGTCGTTGCCGTTGCCGCCATTGCCGCCGCCGCCGCCGACTAGCGAAAGGATGTTCCCGCCGTGAATCAGGGCCACGGTGTGCTCGGCCAGGATGCCCCAGGCGTCGCCGCCGTAGCCGCCGCTACCGCCCGGAAGGGACAGGCCCTCGTCCTCGCTCCAGCCGCTCGATCCGCCCGCGCCGCCCGCGCCGGCCCACGCCACGCTGACGAACTGGGAGTTGACGGCGGTGGTGGGGACGTAGAACCAGTCCGCTCTAAGATACAGCCCATAGGCGTTGCCACCCGCACTGCCGTCTGCGCCCGGCCCACCAGAAGCGCCGCCTGAGCCGTTCTCCGCTGCGCCGCCGTCACCGCCGTCACCGCCGCCGCCGCCGTAGACGTCCTCGACTTCGTTGAGGGTAATGGTCAGCGGGAGGCTGTATTGTTGGCTGAGGATGCCGTAGGCGTCGCCGCCCACGTTGCTCTGGCCGCCCGCGCCGCCGTTGGGGTCAGTGCCGGAAATGGTATCACCATCGCCGCCATCTCCGCCGTCCCCTCCGTCCCCGGCCCGCACCTGGCGCACGTTGTTGTGTTGCACAGGCAAGGTAGTGGTGACGAAATCATCCATCGAGATGCCACAGGCGGAGCCGCCCGGGCCGCCGTTGCCACCCGCGCCTGTCCCATCTGGCCCATTCATCCCGTCGCCGCCATCTCCGGCGGTGATGGTGGTCACGGTGTTGGAACGCAGGTCGGCATGGAACAGAGAGAGCAGTTCGATGCCAGCTGCATCTGCGCCTGATCCGGCGTTGGATGCTCCATCCCATCCGCCGTTGCCGCCCCGTTCCCCGGTGATGTAATAGACGGTGTTGCCCGCCACACTCGCCGGGCTATAGCTACCATCCACGATGATGCCGCTCGCCAGGGAAGCGTTGCCTCCGGCCACGCTCTGTGCCCGGGTGATGACGTCGCCGCCGCGCCCGCTGGTGATGTGGTGGATGGTGTTGCTCACCACCACGGCGGGCGAGAGACCGTCCAGTTGCAAGTTCACACCGGATGCCTCCCCGCCGTCGGCGGCCTGCGGAGCCGCGCCCACGTCCGCGTCGCCGCCGCGCCCGGAGGTGATGGAGTAGATGGTGTTGGCCTGCAAGGTGGGGGTAAAGAGCGTCGGGGTGACAGGGTGACTCCACAGGAGGATACCGTAGGCGGAAGCGCCCGGCGTTGGGCCGCCCTGCGATTCATCCAACCCGGCCTGGCCGGTGATGGAGTATATCTGGGTGTTGGAGATGAGGATGGTGCTGGCCGGGTCGCCGCTCGTCCAATAATCACCCCAAACGCCGGCCGTATCTCTCGTGTCGTTGGTCAGATAGCGGATGGTCGAGTCCTCGATTTGGACCGGCCCGTTGTGGTCCAGCGCCACGCCAAAGATAGCGTACTCGACCGTGGCCTGGGTCAGCGTCAGTTGGCCGCCGCTCATCACCCGCAGCCCGTACCAGTCGGCCGGGGCGGGCGAGACGGCTTGCGAGGTAAACGTGACCGGGCCGTTGGTTTGCAGCGTGCCGGAGATGATCCACTCGACGCGGTTCGTGTCCACGCCACTATTCAAACCATCGTTGAACGTCATCTGCACCGTGGTGTTGGCGGC
>CAYNVC010000143.1:0-6873 GCA_964400615.1 uncultured Anaerolineales bacterium
GATGTTGCCCTCACGCATCACCAGGATCAGGTCTGCGTCGCGGATGGTGGAGAGCCGATGCGCGATCACAAAGCTGGTGCGCCCCTCCATCAACCGGTCCATCGCCCGCTGGATCAGTATCTCGGTGTGCGTGTCCACCGAGCTGGTCGCCTCGTCCAGGATGAGCATCGGCGGGTCGGCCAGGATGGCGCGGGCGATTGTGAGCAACTGTTTTTGCCCTTGCGAGATGTTGGTCACTTCTTCGTTCAGTTCGAGGTTATAGCCTTCGGGCAGGGTGCGGATAAAGTGATCTATGTGCGCGGTTTTGTCGGCGGCGATCACCTCTTCGTCCGTGGCCTCTGGCCGCCCGTAGCGGATGTTTTCCATGACTGTGCCGTTGAACAGCCAGGTCTCTTGCAGCACCATGCCGAACATCCGGCGCAGGTCGGCGCGGCGGAACTCGCGGACGTCGTGTCCGGCGACGAGGATGGCTCCCTCGTCCACGTCGTAAAAGCGCATCAGTAGTTTGACCATTGTGGTCTTGCCGGCACCGGTCGGCCCGACGATGGCTACCTTTTGCCCCGGCGCGATCTGGGCCGAAAAACCCTTGATCACGGGCTTGCTCTTCTCATAGCCAAACACAACGTCGCGGAACTCGACCCGCCCCTCGATCTGCTCCAGGCTGATTGGCGTCGCCGTCTCGGGTTGCTCTTGCTCCGATTCGAGAAACTCAAAGACGCGCTCCGCCGCCGCCACCGTGCTCTGCAACACGTTGGAGACGTTCGCCAGCTGGGTGATTGGCCGGATAAAGGAGCGCACGTACTGGATAAAGGCCTGGATGTCACCTACCGTGATCGCCTTCTGGATGGCTAACCAGCCGCCCAGGATGACCACCACCACGTAGCCCAGGTTGCCGATCAGGTTCATCACGGGCATCATAATGCTGGAAAAGAACTGTGCCTTCCAGGCCGCGCCGTACAGTGTGTCGTTGTAACGGTCGAACTGGCGTATGCTGTTTTCCTCGCCGTTGAATGCCTTGACGATCACGTGCCCGCCAAAGCTCTCTTCCACGTGGCTGTTCACGTGCCCCAAATAGTCCTGTTGCTGGCGGAAGAACTTTTGCGATTGCCGGATGATCAGCATGACCACCATCATCGAAAGAGGGACGACGAGCAGCGTCACCACGGTCATCTGCCAGGAGATGGAAAGCATCATCACCAGCACGCCGATCATTGTCACCAGTGAGGTGATGAGTTGGGTCAGGCTCTGGTTGAGCGTGCGGTTGACCGTGTCCACGTCGTTGGTGAGCAGCGAGAGCACTTGGCCGTGGGTGGTGCCGTCGAAATAGCGAAAGGGCATGCGGTTGATTTTGAGCATAATCTCCCGCCGCAGGTGATAGGTCGTTTGAATGGCGACGTCGGTCATCAACCAGCCCTGGCTGTAACTGAGCAGCGCGGAGAGCAAGTACAGCCCCAGCGTGGTGAGCAGTATGCGGGCGATGGTTTCGAACGGCACGCTGCCCGTGCCCGCCAGTTGCGCCAGCACTCCGTTGAATAGTTCGGTGGTGGCGTTGCCCATTATCTTGGGGCCGACGATGGAGAACGCGGTCGAGCCGATGGACAGCAGGAAAACCACCACGATCTTGAACCGGTGCGGGGCCAGGTAGGCCGCCAGTTTGCGCAGTGTGCCCTTAAAGTCGCGCGGTTTTTCCACGGGCGCACCCATCATTTGCCCTCTGAACCCCCTGCGCCCCGGGCCTATGCCAATGCGTGGCGGACGACCGCTCGTCGGGCGTCCGTTTGTTCTTTGTGGCGTTGTCATACCAGCGCCTCCTGCTTTAATTGCGAGAGCGCAATTTCACGATAGACCTGGCAGCTCTGCATCAACTCGGCGTGTGTGCCGTGGGCGATCAAATAGCCCTGGTCGAACACCAGAATCTGATCCGCGTCCTTGATGGTCGCCACGCGCTGCGAGACGATGATCACGGTGCTCTCGCTCAGTGAGTGCAGCAGCGCCCGCCGCAAGCGGGCGTCCGTTTTGTAATCCAGGGCGGAAAAGCTGTCGTCAAAGATATAGATCGGCGCTCGCTTTACCAGGGCGCGGGCGATAGTCAGCCGCTGGCGCTGGCCGCCGGAAAAGTTGCTGCCACTATGCGAGACCTCGGTTTCCAGGCCGCCGTTGCTCTGGATGAAATCCGCCTGGGCGATACGCAACGCCTCGTGCATGCTCTCCTCATCCACCGCGCCGTTCGCAAAGCGCAGGTTGCTCTCCACTGTGCCGGTGAACAGGTTGCTCTGCTGCGGCACGTAGCCGATTTTGGCGCGCAGGTCGTGCAACGAGACCGCGCGGATGTCCACGCCGCTGATGCGGATAGCGCCGCCGCTGACATCGAAAAAGCGCGGGATCAAGTTGACCACGGTTGACTTGCCCGAACCGGTCGTGCCCATGATACCCACCGTCTGGCCGGGTTCAATGCGGAAGGTCAGGTCGTGCAGCACGTTCTCCTCGGCATCTGGATAGCGGAAGGAGGTGTGGTCGAACTCTATGCCAGGCTCGAACGGTTCGGGAAATGGCTGGGGCTGCGGGGGGTCGAGGATGGTGATCGGCGTCTCCAGCACGTCCGCCACGCGGTTGGCCGAAACGTCTGCGCGTGGGAAGAGGATGAACATCATCGAGAGCATTATAAAGGCAAAGACGATCTGCATGGCGTACTGCATAAAGGCCATCATGTCGCCCACCTGCATCAGTGACTGTGCTACCTGGTGCGCCCCCACCCAGAGGATGAGCATCATCACTCCGTTCATCAGTAGCATCATAAAGGGCATCACGACCACAAAGACGCGGTTGACAAAGAGGCTGGTGGTGGTCAGGTCAAGGTTGGCGCGGTCGAAACGTTCTTCCTCGTGCTTTTGCCGGTTAAAGGCACGCACCACCATCATGCCGGTCAGGTTCTCACGCGCCACCAGGTTCAGGCGATCTATCAGTTGCTGGATGATCTTGAATTTGGGCACGGCGATGGAAAAGACGGTGACGATCAGCCCCAGCAGGACGACGACGGCCAGAGCAATCGTCCACCACATAGACGGGCTTTTGTCCAGTGCGCGGATCACGCCGCCAATGCCAATGATCGGCGCATAAAAGACCATGCGGATCAGGATGGCGGTGGCGGTCTGGATTTGGGTGATGTCGTTGGTGGAGCGGGTGATCAGCGAGGCGGTGGAAAAGCGGCCCAGTTCCGCCGCCGAAAAGCGCATCACGCGGTCAAAGAGGTGACGGCGCAGGTCACGCGCCAGTCCGGCGGCGACGCGCGCCGCCAGCAGCCCCACGACGATGGTCGCCACTGCCGAGATCAGGGCGACGAGCAGCATCAGGCCGCCCACGCGCAGGAGATAGTTGTTCTGTATGCGGACGGTGTCCATGCCCAACGCCTCGTACTCGGCGCGTACAGCCCGCACCGCCGCTTGAGCGACGGCGTCCTCACCGCCGATGGCGGCAAAGCGTTCGTCAATTGCCTGGATCAGCCCCAGGCGCTGTTCGGCAGGCATACGTTCCAGGAGGGCGAACAGATCCGTGCCCGGCGGCAATTGGCCGAGGTCGAAGCCGCCCAGGTTGGGCAACATGGCTGCCGCCTGCTCCGGGTTCGCGGCGATCATCTGGATGGCCGTTACCATGAGTAGCGGGCGGCTGAGCAGTGTTTCCAGTTGGGCGCGTGTGTCCGCGTCCACTGCCTGGAGCACATAGATTGCTTCATCCGCCAGCGCGGGGTAGCGGGCCGCGTAAGCGGCGGCCTCTGGCGAATCAGGTTCCAAAAGCTGATAGTGTGCCTTCACCTCGGCCTGCTCGTCCGGCGCGAGAAAAAGCGAGATGTGATCCACGGTGGAAGAACGCAGCGCTTCTGGCAATGCGCTCTCCACGCCGCCCTGCTGGATACCGACGTTCACGATGCGGGACATATAGTCCGGCAGCGCCAGGTCGGCGTTGGCCTGGATGAACAGCAACAGCACGGCCAATAGCAGGGGGATGGTGAACGGTCCAAAATATTTCAGAATACGTTTCATACTAGTCCTCTGTGGTGAAAGCTTTTTCCAGTATCTCCAACCCGGCCAGGGCCTGTTCCCGCTCCTCGGTTGTCAGAGCGACCAGGTATGCGGCCAGGTGCACCTGAACTCGGGTATAGAGATGCTCCAATATAGCCTCTCCTGCGCCGGTTATGCGGACCTGGACCTGGCGCCGATTCTCCGGGTTTTGTGTCCGCGTCACCCAGCCCCGTTCGACGAGGGTGGATACGGTGCGGGACATGGTCGGCAGGGCGACGGCCTGGCACGCCGCCAGCTCGCTGAGGGTGCGTGGTCGCTGGCGCAGCAGTTTCAACATCCGGTAGTGCGAGACCTGGAAGCCGACAGTCGCTTCCTGGCGCATTTTGGCCCCCGTCACCCGCATGACCAGGGGGATGATATCCAGGATACGCCGCGCCAATTCTTTTTCTGACGGCACTGTTTTTTTCTCCTAAACAATTAGCTCTGCCAACTGTTAGCGGGGGTAATTGTACTTGGGGTTGTCCTGTTTGTCAAGGTGCCGCGCCGCTGTGAACGGGCTGCGCTGAGGACTTGTTTCTGCGGTTTCTAATTCGGAGAGGGAGTGCGCGTCATATTTTTGCGTGCTGCGGATCGCGGCCATCTTGGCCGCATGCGGGCAGGATGCCCGCGTTCCCCACCCAGTCGCACGGATGCGGGCAGGATGGTCGCGTTCCTCACCCGGTCGCACGGATGCGGGCAAGATGCCCGCGTTCCCCACCCAGTCGCACGGATGCGGGCAAGATGGCCGCGATCCTCACCCGGTCGCACGGATGCGGGCAAGATGCCCGCGTTCCCCACCCGGTCGCACGGATGCGGGCAGGATGGTCGCGTTCCCCACCCGGTCGCACGGATGCGGGCAGGATGGCCGCGTTCCCCACCCGGTCGCACGGATTCTGGTAGTTTCTGGCGTGCCCAAATTCTCGCCCGGAGCAGCCTGTCCTCTATGTCCGCAGCTCCGGCCACTTGGCCTGCTCGAACACGTGTTTGCCCTCGTAAAACCAATCCCGCGCCCCATAGAAATAGTAGAGGCCCTCCAGGCACAGGCTAATCTCGGCAAGTTTCGTGTGCGCCACAGCCCATTGCCAGGCGGCGCAGATGTTTTCTAGGGCGGCGCTGATTTCGGCCAGGCTCTCTTTTTGCTGCTCGCCCCTCAGGTGTTTCTCCCTTTGATGGAGAAAAAAAGCATAGTGCCGGCAGTGGCGCTCGTGGGCTGCTTTCTTTTCGTCTGGGTGGGCGGCGAGTTTTTCAGCCGCAAATTGCCTGACAAGCTCGTGGATTTCGTACTGTCCTGAGGAGTTTTTTCGCAGCAGAGATTTATTCAGCAGGGCGGAGAGTAGCCGTAGGGAGGTTGCTCCTACTTTTTGAGCTGCCTGAGCCGAAAAGGGGCCGCGAAAGACGGCTAATCTTTGCAAGACCAACTGTTCCTCCTCGGAGAGCAGGTGCCACGAGTGCTCGAGATCTGCCCGCATACTGCGGTGGCGTTCGGGTACGTCTTGTATGGATGTCGTCAGCGCGTCGAGGTTGTGTTCGATTGCAGCGGCGATTTGCTCACAGGACTGGGCCGGCACAGAAGCTGCCGCCAACTCGATCCCCAGCGGCATGCCTTCCACCAGTTGGCAGATACGAACTGTCGCCGGTGTGGTTGCCGCCGAAAGTGAGAATCCGCTCTCGGACTGCCGGACTCGGTCGGAGAAGAGCCGTAGTGCGCTAAAAGTTTCAGCTCCCTCGGCGCTGTGTTGTGCTGGAAAGGCCAGCCCACGGACGTGGAAAACCCACTCGGCCCGCAAGTTCAGACGTTCCCGGGAGGTGATCATTATCTTTACCCCTGGGGCACGTCGGAGGATTTCCAGGACCAGTTTTGTCCCGTTTGTAATTCCCTTCCTGTGAGCAGGCAACAGGTGCTCAAAGCTATCCAGCACCAGGAGCATCTCTTTGGCACGTAGCGAGTTCAAGAGCTGCGTCTCTGGGGGTTGCTCGCCGGAGAGGGAAAAGCCAAGCGCCTCGGCGATGGTGGGGGCGAGGAACGAGTCTGAATCCTGGGCGGCCAAAGGAACGAAATAAACTCCATGCAGAAAAGCCCCCACATGTTCTTGGGCCGCTTGCAGGGCCAGGCGGGTTTTTCCAATGCCGCCCAGGCCGGTCAGGGTCAGCAGGCGGCAGTTCGGGTCGGCCAGCCGTTCGGCAATTTCGCTCAATTCACGTTCACGCCCGACCAGGGAGGTCAATTGAAGCGGCAGGTTGTGGGGGTGAGCGTTTCCGGCCGCCAGGATGCGTTCGTAGAGGGCCTTTGTCTCTTTGTGAGGTTCAATCTGCAACTCTTGTGCCAGGACGCGGCGGCATATCTTGTATTGCTGCAAGGCTGCGCTGCGCTGCCCACTGCGAACCAGCAGGCGCATCAACTGCTGATGGGCTTCCTCCCGCCACGGCTCCATCTCCACCTGTCGCCGGGCGTAGCGGCGTGCCCGGCCGTAATCTCGAAGTTTCTCGTAATGCTCCGCCAGGTGGTACAGCGCATCCAATGCCTGGCGGCGGAAGCGCTCCCGCAGCAGCGTCGCCCATTCGGAGAAGGGAACACTGTCGTCCACGAAGAACCCGGCCAGGAACTCGCCCCGGTAAAGAACAATGCTTTGCTCCAACCGCCGGAGGCAAGGCTCGCATCGGCCCAGGCGGAGGTGGGGATGGCTTTCGACGGCCGCGACGTGGGCGGCGAACTCGGTCGCGTCCAGCCGGTGGTCGCTGGCGTGGTTGAATTGCACCGTCCCCCGGTTGACGTGGAGGAAAGATGGTTCCGTGTCACGGTCGTGGATGACCTGGCGCA
>CAYNVC010000144.1:0-6870 GCA_964400615.1 uncultured Anaerolineales bacterium
CAGCGTGGCCGTTGCGCTGTTTGTGTTGCGCAGACCATAGTGCTCGCCGCTGCCGTCCTCGGCCAGCACCGAGACCCCATCCGCCTTCAACGCCGAACCGTCATTGTAGATGCCCCAGGTATCCGTCCCCCTGAACGCGGTGATGGTCCCGCTGCGCAAAGTCGCTGTCGCGCCGTTGTTGTTGTACAAACCACAACTCGCATTGCTGCCACTCTCTCCCAGGGCGGTGACGCCCTCCGCCTCCAGGGTCGTGCCGCTGCCCTGGTTGCGGATGCCATAGGGCCGCATTCCCCCGCGCCCGGTGAAAGAGCCGCCGTGCACCACCGCTGCCGCACCGTTGTTGTTGTCCAGGCCGTAGCCGTAGGCGCCATTGCCCCGGCTCAGACCAACGACGTCCATCGCCTCCAACACGGTGTCCTCCCCCTGGTTGCGGATGCCGTAGGTCCAATCCCCTCCCCGCGCGGTGTAGGAGCCACCCTCCAGCCTGGTCGTCGCCCCGTCCCGGTTATAGAGACCAAAGTTGCTGTCGCTGCCGTTCTCGCTCAGCGCGGTGACGTGCCGCATAGTGACCTCCGTGCCGGAGAGGTAGATGGCATAGTTGTAGGTTCCGCTCCCCTGCACCCGCACCGTTACCTCCTCCACCAGCGCATCGGTCACTCCCACCCGCCCCAGGATCGCCACGTTGCGGTCGCCCGTACCGGTGTTGTACACCGTCAGGTTGCGCAGGCTGACGTCTCGCGTCAGCACCAACGTGGCCTGGGCGATAGGGGAGGACGAATTGCTGATGGTGCTGCTGATGACCGTCGCCCCCTCTCCCGCTCCTTGCAGGTGGACGTAGGGCTTTATCCTCACCGTCTCGCTATAGACTCCCGGCGCTACCCACACCAGGTAGGGATTCCCCTCCCCGGCGTCGGCGATGGAATCAATCGCCTGCTGGATACCGGTATAGTCACCACCGCTCTTGGCGACGACAACCACCCCGGCGTAGCCGCGCACCCGCTCCGCCTGCAGAGCATAGGGCACGGCGGCGATGCGGGTGTCGGGCGTCAACTGCTCAAAACCACTCCCGTCCTCGCTGAACCAGACCCGCAGGTAGCGCTCCGGCTCGCCAAAGACGTTCGCCGTCAGCGGCTCTGTCATCCCGCTCAGGCCGGTGTCTCCCAGCAGGACGTTGAACAGACCATCGCTCACCGCCAACGGCACGGCAACCGTCGGCTCACCGCCGCCGCTGCTGCTGCCGTTGTTCGACCAGTAGGTGGTGCTGCCAGCGCCGTCCACGACGGCGAACTTGAAGTAGCCGGTGCCGGTGAAGGGGCTGTTGCCCACCACCACCTCCCCCTGGTAGGAGACGACGGTCGGTGCACCGCCGCTCTGGGCCGAGGGATCGGCTCTCGGCGCAGCCCAACTCCACGTCGCCCACAGCGCTGCCCCGCCGAGCAGCGCCAGAGTGAGTATCAAGAGAAAATGTGTCCTTCTGTTCATTTCAAATCCTCTCTGTCTATATTTCTGAGTTGGTAAAAAAGCCAGGTTTTTTGAGCCTTTCCACAAATTCAAATTTGCCAGACTCTGGTTACTTTTTGATCGCCTCGTTTATTAATGGGCATAGACCTGTTTGATTCGCACTTTTCCCCTCCTTACCAGAAATGGGTTCCTCGGTGTGTGCTAACGATTGTATACTGGACAAACGGTAATGTCAAAAGGTTCTAACGCTCTCCTACTCGCCACAACTGGGCCAGTTTGCGGTACTTGACCGCCTCGTAGTAGCTCATCAGCAGGCTCAGCCACAGCCCGTGTACCCCATCCCGTGCCCCGCGCAGTGTGACGAATCGCCACCAGAATTGGCGCACCGCCTGGGAATAGGGGGTGTAAAAATGGGGGCGTACCTGTTCCTCGAGGAGAATCCCGGCGTCAATGCTGCTGTATATTTCCTGCCGGGCGACGAAATCGGCCAAGTCGGCATAATTATAGTGGACGAGCGGGCTTGTGAGGTAGCCGGTTGGCCCGTCCGGCACGATTATCTCGTGGACGGGCCGCTCCCAGCGCACGCGCCCGCGCAGCAACAGCCGCGATTGGTAATCGGGGAACCAACCCGCTCCCAGCGTCAGGCGACCAAAGATGTAATTGTGGCGCGGCACGGCCCAGGCCACTTCCTCGTGAGCGCCGTCCGTCACCAGGCGCACCTCTCGCGCCAATTCCGGCGTGGCCCGCTCGTCCCCGTCCACGAACAGGATCCAATCCGCCTCCACCCGCTCCAACGCCGCGTTGTGGAACTGGGCATAGTTTTCAAAACGGTGCGGCATCACCTCCGCCCCCGCCTGGCGAGCCAGTTCCGCCGTCCGGTCGCCGGTGCGCGAGTCCAGAAAGACCACCCGCCGGTCAGCCCAGGCCAGGCTCTCCAGGCAGGCCACGATGTTGCGCTCCTCGTCCCGCGCCGGGACGACGGCGGTCACGTTCATTTGACGCTCTCCCAGGTCTCGAGTACCTGCTGGCAGGCCGCGCTCATTTCGGGGGAGGCTCCGCGCATGCGCCGCCGCATACCGGCCCGGACGAGCGCCCGCGCCAGCCGCCGCGTGACCGGGCCGTGGTAGCGGGCGTAAAGTTTGGCCCGGCTGCTCCACAGGTTGACGAACGAGGGGATGCGCACCTGCCCGCTGGATTGACCCGCGTGGTGGATCACCTGGGCGGCGGGCACGCAGAGCGATTGCCAGCCTGCCCGGCGCATGCGCCAGCACCAATCAATCTCCTCGCAGTACATCCAAAAATCCTCGTCCATCAGCCCCACGGCGGCGATGGCCTCCGCCCGCGCCATCAGCGCCGCGCCCAGGGGGTGGCCCACCGGGAAAGGCTCCGTCCCCTCGTAGAGGTGGCGCGGGTAGCGGCCATTGAGCGGTGTCTCGTAGAGGCGGGTGGGGAGGGGAAACAGGTCAAAGAGCAGTTGGCCCAGGCCGGGAAAGTGAAAGGCCGAGTGTTGCAGCGAGCCACCGGGGTAGAGCAATTTGGCGCCGGCCACACCGGCCTGCGGGTTTGTTTCCAGCGCGGCGACGAGCGCCGCCGTGGCCCCGGTCTGTACCTCGGTATCGGGGTTCAGCAGCCAGACGAAGGACGAAGGACGAATTGCGAATTGCGAGTCACCGAGTATGGCTCTGAGCGCCAGGTTGTTGGCGCGCGCAAAACCGAGATTCTCCGCGCTGGCGATGAGGTGGACGGCGGGGAACGCTTCCGCCACCATCTCCGGTGTACCGTCGGCGGAAGCGTTGTCCACGACCCAGACCTGGGCTTGCGGGGCCGCGCGTTCCAGATCGGAAAAGAGGGACCGCAGGCAAGTTGCCAACAGGTCCCTCACATTCCAACTGACTATTACCACTGCCAGGTCGGGAATTGGTGTTTCAGTCATCACACCGACGTAAAAACCGGGTTTCTCACAACTAGACGAACCGCCGCCGAATCTCGGAACTCGTATAGTCCAGGATAGAGACGGTGATGGCGATGAACCAGACGCAAATCCCGGCCGAGCGGTAATCCAACAAACGAATGTACTGCACCAGCAGGAAGCCGATGCCGCCGCCGCCCACCATACCGATGATGGTGGACATACGGACGTTGATGTCCCAACGGTAGATGGAGAAAGAGACGAACGGCGGGATCATCTGCGGCACCACGGCGTACATGATCGTCTGCAAGCGCGTCGCGCCGGTGGCCTGGATGGCCTCGATGGGGCCGGGGTCAATGGATTCGATGGCCTCAGAGTAGAGTTTGCCCAGCGCAGCGACGGAGTGAACGAACAGGGCAATGATGCCGGCAAAAGGCCCCAGTCCTACCACCGTCACGGCCAGGATGGCCCAGATCATCGGCTCGATGGAGCGGATGATGTTCATCATCGTGCGGGTGATAAAGTAGACCGCTAACGTGAGCGGTGAACTGGACATCAGGTTGCGGGCGGCGAGGAAGCTGACGGGAATGGCGATGATGATGCCAAAGAAGGTAGCCATCATGCCGAGCACGATGGTCTCGATCATCTTTTCGATGTTGTGTATCAACGTCTCGCTGGGTTTCAGCCCGCCCACCTCCGAGGTCTGACGCGCCTCTATCCGGTGTATCTGCCGCCCCTCGGAACTGGGCGGCATGAGGCGGTAGGGCATTTCCACGTCGAGCGTGAAACCGCCCTGGTCGTCGGTCTGGAGCGTGATGTACTCTCCGCCCTCGCGCATCCTGAACTCGTTGCCGATGGGGTCTACCCACCAGATTTGGGTCTCGGTATGGGGCGTAAACCCACGTCCAACGAGATGTAACCGTGTGCCGGGCATTGTCTGGAGATTTACGTCCTGTTTAGCCAGGTCGCCGCAGGTCGGGTCGGCTGCCAGGTATGGCTCACCGGGAATCTCTTCCGGCACCGGGGGCGGGGGTTCGTCATCGCAGGGGGAAAGGATGTCGGCCCCGGCGCTGACCGTCTCGATATCTCGCGTGACGGCGGCCTCCCAGGGCCACAGGACGCGGGAGAGGGGCCTCTTGGCGTCTGATAGCTCGGTCACGAACTTGTAAGGGTCGATCCCGCCGATCTCCCAGCCGAGGACGAAAAAGAGGGCGATGACGAGGGCGAACATGCCGATTCCGCCCTTTCTCTGCCGGCGCGGGAGGGCCTGCTGATAGGCGTCCCACGCACCCCACAACCACAGAGCCACCGTTCCACCCAGCGCGAGGATGACAAAGATGGGATGCTGGTGGAGCGCCCGCCCGATCTTGCTCAGCGCCCCGGTCCGGCGTGGGGCTAACAGGCTGATCCGCCAGGTGAGAATTCCGGCGACGGTTGCGATGGAGCCTAGCAGGAGCAGCCCGCGCTGAATCTCGAGGGCCAGTATCTGCCCCAGGCCGGGGAGAACGAGTGAGGCGATTCCGGCCGCAGGCGGGGGCACCAGGCTGGGTCGGGATTCTCGTCGAGTCGTCCGGGTTGCCATTACGCCTCACCTCCTTCTGCGTGCGGCCCCACGTTGACGCGCACCGCTTCCTGTCCATATATCTCTTTGAATTCCACGTCCGTCATAGCGCGAATGTCCTCCCGGCTGCCCCGGTAGACGATCTGCCCGCCCCGCAGGCCGATCACGCGCGTGGCGTATTGCTGTACCAGATCCAAATAGTGCAAACTGCACAGCACCGTGATGCCGCGCTCCTGGTTGAGTTGTTCCAGGTAGCCCAGGATAGAGTGGGCCAGCACGGGGTCGAGGCTGGCGACCGGCTCGTCGGCCAGGATCATGCGGGGGTTCTGCATCAGGGCGCGGGCGATTCCCACCCGCTGCTGCTGCCCGCCGCTCAACTCGTCTGCTCGCTTGTGGGCCTGCTCGGCGATGCCGACCTGTTCCAGCGCCTGCTGCGCCATTGCCAAATCCTCGGCCGTAAAGCGGTGTAGGAGGCTGCTCCACGGGTTCACGTATCCCAACCGGCCGGAGAGGACGTTGGTAAAGACGGTGGAACGTTTGACCAGGTTAAAATGTTGGAAAATCATACCGATCTGGCGACGAATTTCGCGCAGTTGATTCGGCTCGGCCGCCGCGATGTCCACCCCGTCCCAGATGATCTGCCCCTCGGTGGGATCGATCAGCCGGTTGATGCAGCGCAGGAGGGTGGATTTGCCGGAGCCGCTCAGGCCGATGATGATCAGGAACTCACCGTCCGCCACCTCGAAACTGACGTCGCGCAGGGCGACGGTTCCATCGTCATAGATTTTGGTCAGGTTTTTGATCTCGAGCATTCTGCCTCCTACTTGGTGTGAAGGGGGACACGTGGTCCCCCTTCACATTGGGCATAGATCTGGTGTGACCTGAGAGCGATTACTCTCCCATCAGGTCCTCGGCGCTGACGCCGGCGGCCTGTAGGATCTGCCGGAAGGCGTCGTAGGTGCTGTCGTCCGCCTTGACCAGTTCTTTCCACTGGTAAGCGGTGTCCAGCGCTTCCACGCCCTCGTCGGTCGCGGCGATAGCCAGCAGGCCATCCACGATCTGGTCGCGCAGTTCCTGTGGCATAGAAGGAACGAACTGCACGCCGTCGTTGGGGATGTCCGGCTCGACGGCGATGACGACTGTCTGCTCCATCACGTCGGGATAGTCTTCCTCGATGCGGCTGCGGGCGTCCACGTAGGTGGCTCCGACGTCGCAATCGCCGTTGTAGACCGCGGCGGCTACTGCGTCGTGGCTGCCGGCGTCCACGATGTCAGCCAGGTCGTTGTCGGGGTCAACCCCGGCGGCCTTCATCATGATGGAGGGGATCACCCAGCCGCTCGTGGAGAGCGGGTCGGGACGGCAAAAGGTCTTGCCCGCCAGTTGGGAGATGTCGGTGATGCCGCTGTCGGCGCGGACGATGAACTGGCCGTTGTAGGTGGGGCTGCCGTAACGCACGGAGAGCAACGCCGCCTCGGCGCAGCCCCGGTCGGCGGCCATGACGTAGGCAAAAGTAGCCAGTGACGACATTTGAGCTTCGGCCGGGTCGGCGCACATCGCCTCGACTGCACCGGCGTACTCGGTGGCGACTTTGACATCAAAGAATAGGCCGGTCTGCTCGTGCAGCATATCAACCACTGACTGAGCGCCGGCGGTCACGCGGTCTGTCTCGCCAGAGGGGACAAAGACCCAGACGATGGGGTTGTCCTCTGTGCCCAGTTCCTTGGGGCCGCAGGAAGTCAGCAGGCCCAGGCCCAGCAGGGCCACGATCAATACTATTACTACGCGCTTGGTGTTCACTTGGTCCTCCTTAGTTTTTTTGTGGTGTGACGATCTTTTGACAACTCGTTTTCAAAGTTATTCTAGTCACCACCTCCTTTCACGATGCTCTTTGAACTGCCGTCTCGTAGCATATAACAGTTTGCTCTAAATGGCAAGTGGG
>CAYNVC010000145.1:0-2336 GCA_964400615.1 uncultured Anaerolineales bacterium
ATGGTGTACTCGGCACTCGCGCCATCGGCCAGGTCATCCCATACGGTCGTGCTGCCCGTGGCGACGATCTGGCCCGTGCTATCGCGCAGGCCAAGGATGATGATGACATAGTCAATCGTCCCGCCCGAGTCGTTCACCACCTGACCGGTAAAAGTTCCCAGGCCGTTGGCGCTGACAGGCAACATCTCGTCGTTGACCGTGCTCAACTCCTGGTACACAGTGTCGGTGCTCCACGTCCAGTATGGATCCCAATGCACGGTATATCGAACGGCCTGCTCGATGAAACCGGCTTTATAGTTCAACGGCCCCCAGGAATCGAAATCGTAGGGGACGGTCTCGCCAGGGGCGAGAGCGGACACGGGCAGGTTCAACGAACTGACGTCAACCACATTGTCGTCGGCGTCATAGATGGCAGCCAGCAGGGTGACGTTCCAGCTCTCGTCATCGTCGTTTGTCACCTCGCCCACCAGGTGAAAATCGTCGAACCTGCTATCCACGTAATTGTGGTGCTCGGACAGCGAGAGCATTCTCTTGTCCTCCGGCGTGGTGATCTCCGCATCCAGGTAGACGTTGTATTCCGCTATCTCCCCCACCCCACTCGCCGGCCCGTCCATCGTGACGCGAAAAGGGCCGGATTCGCCGGGGGCCAAATAGCGCAGGAGCACACCCGCATCGTTGGCCGTCGCTATCTCGCCATCGCCATCAAAAGTGGCCGCGGCCACTCCATTGACCTGAACCGGCTGGTCGCTCTCGTTGACGATCTCGCCGGTGACGTACAGATCGCCGTCGTCGTCCACGGTCATCACCGTTCCACGAATTTCGACCTGGGCGCGCTCTAGCGTGGTGGTGCTCTGGCCGACGACTGCCGCCGTCACGCTATCGGCGTCGGGCAACTCCTCTGTGACCCACCACGAAAAGGGGGAGGTCTCACCGGGAGCCAGGTTATACAACGATGCGTTGGCAATCTCGCTGTAGAGCGACTCCCCAGCAGCATCCAGAACCTGAACCTGGATTTCGACGCTATCCACGGCCAGGTCAGTCCCGTTTGTCACCAGGCCGACGACGCGCCAATCACCATCCCGGCCCTGGTAGCCGCTCACCGCCACGACCTCCAGGTCACTCGAGGGAGGGGGAACAGTGGGTTCGGCGGGTTCAGTGGGTTCGACGGCGACTTTTGTCGGCGTGGCTTCCAGGACCGGAGGCGGAGTTGGCACAGGGACGTCGGTTGCCTCCGGGGCACGGCTGAACAGTCCACAGGGACTACAGGACAAGACCAACAAAGCCAGGACAAAGACAGGTACAAATTTGCGTTTCATCAGAATCTCCTTTCTCGCTCGACAATTGATCAGTGTATCACGGGACAGTCTCGCGTCTCTCCTCCGGATCGGCCTGAGAGCGCAAGAACTCGAACAATGCTTCCAGGGTGGCAAACCCCCATCGCTCCCCTGTACCCGGCCTCTCCAGGGAAGCCCGCCAGAGCAATTTTTCCCCGTCGCTGGTCTGCCACAAACGCAACAGGTAGGATAGATAACGCTGTTTTGGTTTTTCCATAGCCCACCTGCATTGGGAACAATCAGTGGCCGGTTAGAGCTGTCCCGGCTGCGGGGCGGCGGCCTGGCGGTAGAGCGATCCGTAGAGAAAAGCCATGACCAACTGGGCGTAGAACAGGGTAAAGAAAATTCCAACGCCACACGCGATCATACCCGCGAACATGGCAACAAAAGCCGCCAGCCCATTCACCAACAACACGATGATCGCAGGGCCGACGTTGTCCTTGAGCATGCCAAAAAACTCACCCACCCGCAACGCCGCACCAAACTCGCCCGTCTCGGCATACCGGCCCAAGGCGAACGGCAGAATCAAACCCGTCGCAATGCCATAGAGCAGCGAGAGACAACCAAAACAAACACTCGCACCGAGAGACAGCAGCGTCAAAACCTGGGACACATCCGGGTCAGCGTTCCCGGCCAAAGCCGGAACCAGCGAGCCGGACTGGGCACACATCATCAAGAGAATCAGCGGCAAAGCGTAGACGAACGTAATCACCCACATTTTCAAGCCCTCGATCAGCTTGCCGCCAAAATCGTCAATCTCCGGCAAGGGGGTCACCCGCCCGGCGATGATGTTTCTCATCGTCTCGATAACGTATCCCATGACGAAAAACTGTCCCACGAACGGGATCAGCGTGATCGCGCCGCCGAGCAGCACTTTTCTGACCCAATCCTGATCCTCCGTGATGTACGTAAATGACCTGCCGATCTCCATCCTCATCCTCCTTTGTAGATTTTTGCCTGTCTACCAAACTAACTCTATTCTAGCTTGCCAGCGTCAAAAAA
>CAYNVC010000145.1:2436-6833 GCA_964400615.1 uncultured Anaerolineales bacterium
AGATTTTTGCCTGTCTACCAAACTAACTCTATTCTAGCTTGCCAGCGTCAAAAAAACGTCAAACCAGCAGGACGGGCGGAACGCGGCCATCCTGGCCGCATGCGAGCAGGATGCTCGCGTTCCAACAAGATGCCCGCGTTCCGGTAACTTGGCCTGCGGCATTAACAATGATATAATCTCGTGTTAACGACTACTGATCGCTGCGACACCGACCCTCCTTACGCACTATGGAAAACCAGGCCAGAAACGCCCCCAACTATTGAGATGACACAATGCCACGATTAACCATCTCCTTGTTAGGCCCGCTACAGGTGGCGTTGGATGGCAAACCTATCACCGACTTTGCCACCGACAAGACGCGAGCGTTGTTGGCATACCTGGCGGTCGAAGCAGACCATCCCCACCGCCGGGACGCGCTGGCGGGGCTGCTGTGGCCCGACCAACCCCAGCGCAAGGCCCGCCAAAACCTGCGCCAGGCGCTCTCTCACCTGCGCCGCGCAATCGGCGAGCAGGACCAGGCCAGGCCGTTCCTGCTGACCAGCCGCGAGACGATCCAGTTCAACCCCAGGTGCGATTACTGGCTGGACGTGGCCGCGTTTGCAGCCCTGGCCGAGGATTGCAGGGGACACCACCACCGGCGGCTGGCGACCTGCCTGCCCTGCATGCAGCGCATGGAGCGCATGACGGAACTGTATCACGGGGACTTGCTGGAACGATTCTTTTTGAGCGACAGCGACCTCTTTGAAGAGTGGGCCGTGCTCAAGCGGGAATGGCTGCGGCGCGAGGCGGTGGAAGCGCTCTCCTACCTGACCGACAGGTACGAGCTGCGCGGCGATTGCGAGCAGGCGCGGCGCTACGCCCGCCGTCAGGTGGAACTGGAGCCGTGGCGCGAGGAGGCCCACCGGCAATTGATGCGGCTGTTGGCACTCGGTGGGCAGCGCAGCGCAGCCCTGGCCCAGTACGAGACCTGCCGCCGGGCGCTGGCCGACGAATTGAACATCGCCCCCACAGCCGAGACGACCAAATTGTACGAGCAAATCAGCGCGTCAACGTTTGCAGATTCGCAGGCTCGCCCACTTACCAACCTCCCTCCCTCCCCCACCCCCTTTGTCGGGCGGGAAGAAGAGTTGGCCGACCTGGCCGAATTGCTGGCTAATCCCGATTGCCGGATGGTGACCATCTTTGGGCCAGGGGGAATCGGCAAGACCCGGCTGGCACTGGCAGCAGCGAAACAACAAATCGGCTCGTTTGCCCACGGCGTCTACTTTGTGCCCCTCGCCGCCATCAATGCGACCGGCTCCATCGTCCCCGCAATAGCAGAATGCCTCCGGATTTCCCTACCCGGCAATCATCCCCCGCAAGAACAACTCTTTAACTATTTGCGCGAAAAAGAAATGCTGCTGGTGGCGGACAATCTGGAACATCTGCCGGCCGGGAACACGCTTTGGGCTGAAATGCTCCACCAATCACCAAGCCTGGTGCTCCTGACCACGTCACGTGAACGGCTGAACCTGCGCGAGGAATGGGTGTACGAGATCAAAGGGCTAGACTATTCACGAGATGGCACGGTGGAGAACGGCGAGCCGTGCAGCGCCGTCGCCATGTTCCAGCAACAAGCCCGCCGGGCAGACAGGCGCTTTGCGCCTGACGAGACAGAACTGGCCCACATAGCACACATCTGCCACCTGGTGGAGGGCATGCCGCTGGGAATCGAGTTAGCCGCCACCTGGGTGACAACACACTCTTGCGAGCAGATCGCCCAGGAACTGGAACACAGCCTCGACATCCTGACGAGCCGCATGCACAACGCTCCCGAACGGCAGCAAAGCATCAGGGCGACTTTTGAACACTCCTGGCAATTGCTCTCCCCAGAGGAAAGGGAGGTTCTGGCCCGCCTGTCCGTCTTCCGGGGCGGGTTCCGGGCCGAGGCAGCGGCGCAGGTGGCCGGGGCATCCCAAGAGACGCTGTTGGCCTTGCTGGACAAGTCACTGGTTCAGCGTCTCCCGTCCGGGCGGTACGACATGCACCTCCTACTAAGGCAATACGCGGCCGAGAAACTCGAGGCCGACCCACGAGCGCGTGAACGAGTGGAAATGCAGCACATCCGCTACTTTGCCACCTTCCTGGCGCAGCAGGAGAAACACCTGCAAGGCGCGGAACAAAAAGAGGCCCTGGCAAGAATCGCCTCCGAGATCGGGAACACCCGCCAGGCGTGGCGGGCAGCAGTGGCACACAGAGACGCCGCCGGGATCGAACAATGTCTGGAAGGCCTGTACCGCTTTTACGACGTTCGCTGCCGGTTTCAGGAAGGGATTGACCTCTTTGCTCAAGCAATAGAGCGGTGGAGCGATGACCAAGAGCAAGCGCATCTACTGGGCAAACTCATCGCCCGCCAGGGAGTGCTCTACCGTCGCCTGGGTCGCTACCAACGGGCCGTGGCCGCCGCAGAGCAATGCCTGGAGATTTTCGAGCGGCTGGGAGCACAAACCGAACAGGCCTTTTGCACGATCAACCTGGCCGACACGCTGCGCCACCAGGGAAAATACCAGGAAGCGGGAGACCTGGCCCAAAAGAGCCTGACCCTGTCCAGGCAAACAGGAGATCGCTGGGGAAGCGCCCGCTCGCTCTTTCTATTGGGGTTGACTCAGTATCGCGCCGGGAAGGTAGCCGGGGCGGAAAAACTGCTCACCGAAAGCCTGGAAATCGGGCGCGAGAGCGGCGACCCACGCCTCGTGATACCGGCCATCAGCACACTGGCCGACATTGCCTGCCACAGAGGGGAGTATGACCGGGCAATCGCCATGTTCGACGAATGTCTGACCTTGAGCCGCGCGATGGGGGACGAATTCAACGCCGCCATACACCTCAACAACCTGGGCACGGCGCTGCACGTGCTCGAAAAGTACAAAGAGGCCCAGGTATTCTTTCAAGAGAGCCTGGAAATCTGCCACGAGATCGGAGATCGGGCGGGCGAGGCCATCGCGTTGAGTAACCTGGGCAAGGCGCTCCACGAGATGGGCATGCACTCGGAGGCAATGGCATACTATCGAGAAGGGCTGACCATCGGGCGCAGCATCCAGGATCAGTGGGCGGTCATGGCCTGTCTCAACAACCTGGGAGAGACGGCCTGCACCGTGGGAAACTATGAAGGAGCCAGCGCCTATCTGGCCGAGGCGATGCAGATCGCCACGGAGGCGCGGACCAAGACCGTCCTGGTGGAAATCCTGGTGAACGTCGCCGCCCTGTTCGCCGCGCAGGGGAAAACCGGGCGGGCAGCGACGTTACTCGCGCTGGCGAGCAGCCACCCGGCTTGCGAGCAGGCAATCCAGGACAAGGCCAGGCGAATGCTGGACGAGATGAACCTCGCCCCGCCGGATAGCGTCCCGGAATCACTGGATGTGGTCGCCGCCGAGACGCTCGCGGCTCTCACGTCCTGACATCCAAGTCCCGTCGAGCGCGGCAGCCTGTTCCGCCAAGCTTTCCCCGCAGGAGTAGATTCGGCCAGTGACCTTGCCCGACATCTTTTGGAGGCATGACGCAATGCACGCCTCCTTCCCTCTGGCTGGCATCAACCCACCTTCCGGCGCGTTCAGGTTCAGATACCCCCATTGAGCCGGCCTCATCAACGGCAGCACACGAGGGGAAACGTAGAGAATGCCACAGCCGAAGGGAGCATTGAGCCACTTGGTCCCCCCGGCGATCAAAAAGTCGCTCCCCGTCTGTTCCGGATGAATCTGAATGGCTCCCAACTGCTGGACGGAATCCACGACCAGGAACAGATCGTGACGCCGGCAGAGTTCGACCAGTGCTTCCAGATCGCACCGAAAGCCATTGTTCCACTGGGTGGACGAGAGAACAATCAGCCGTGTGTGTGGAGTTCAGCGTGGAATCTCAGAAAAGGGGACAATCGCCCACACATAGTGCGCGACTCCTATCCTCGTCATAGAGTTGGGGGGACGGCGATGTACACCCACACCACCTTGCGAGATCCTTCGTTCTTGTAGATGTGTGGCAGTCTGTTATCGGTGATCTGCACCGCGCGACAGCAAAACTTTCGCGCTCTGCGCTCCGTATGCCGGCGGCACAGACCGGCTTCCACGTCATCCAGGCTGATGCTTTTCAGGTGATCCCCATATCGCTGGCGGTGAGACGGAAGGCAAAGCAAGAACCGGGGGAAACGGTAACTCGTGGCGGGTGGAGATGGTGCGAGTGAAATCCGTGAATATTGGATTATGAAAGTGTTACTCTCGCCAAACGGCAGGGGGCCTGGTGGGGCCAATGCGTAATAGCGCGTGTTGCTTCGAGCCAGTGCTCACGCGACCTCATTACCTCTTAGAAAGACCGCAGCCAAATCGCCCGTGATAGTATCCCAAATGTGAATCTCACCGTTATTGAGC
>CAYNVC010000146.1:0-6789 GCA_964400615.1 uncultured Anaerolineales bacterium
TCAACTGTTCCACCAACTCTCGCGCTGTCGCTCTCATCGTCCTCTCCTCACTTGCTGCTTCGCCAGGCTCCAACTCGATCAAATTGTACCACGCAGACTCGACTCTTGCAAGACTCCCCTTGCCCCAAATCAGGTCATCGGGTATACTTCTCTCGCCATGCAAAACTCTACCGGTGAATTAACATGCAAATCGTGATGATCGGCCCTTTTGGGCTGCGGCCCCGGGGCACAATGAGCGTGCGGGCGCTGCCGATGGCCCACGTGCTCGCCAACCACGGTCACAGCGTGACCCTCATCCTCCCCCCCTGGCAAAACCCGGAGGACAGCGGGCGGTGCTGGGAGGAGGGCGGCGTCGCTCTCGAAAACATCCCCCTGCCGCCCCGCGTCCCCGGCCTCTTCCACCTGCTGACCGCCCTCCGCCTGGCCCGCCGGACGTTGGCTCTCCACCCTGACGTGGTACATCTCTTCAAGCCCAAAGCGTATAGCGGGTTGACCCACTGGCTGCTGGCCCTTCTCCCCCGCGCCCGCCGCCCGCGCCTGGTGGTGGATAGCGACGATTGGGAAGGGGCCGGCGGTTGGAACGAGATCGGCGGTTACTCCCACGCCCAACGGCGCTTTTTCGCCTGGCAGGAGCATTGGGGGCTAACTCACGCCGATGCCGTCACCGTCGCCAGCCGCACGTTGGAAAGCCTGGTCTGGGCGATGGGCGTCTCCCCGCCGCGAGTCTTTTACCTTCCTAATGGCACGGGACAGGAGGCAGGAGGACAGGAAGCAGGAGGCGGGGGGCAAGAGGCAGGAGGCGGGGGGCAGGGGGCAGGAGGCAGGAATCTTGCATCTTGCATTTTGCTCTACACGCGGTTTTTCGAGTTCCCCGTCTCGCGCGTCGTCCAGGTGCTGCTCCGCGTGCGAGAGCGGGTTCCGCAAGCCCAATTGCTCGTCGTGGGCCAGGGCCTCTTTGGCGAGGAAAAAGAACTGTTCCGTCTGGCCGCCCTGTCCGGCCTGAACGTCGCGCACCACGCCTCAGGTTCGACGTTTGACGTTTCACGTTCGACGGACGCCATAATTTACCGTGGACTGGTTCCCCGCGCCGCTCTCTCCACCTGCTTTGCGCGGGCCACCCTCGCCATCTACCCCTTTGCCGACACGCTGGTCAACCGCGCCAAGTGTCCGGTCAAGCTGACCGAGTTACTGGCAGCGGGCGTGCCGGTCGTGGCGGAAGCGGTGGGGCAAAACCGGGAGTACATCCGCCACGGCGAAACCGGCCTGTTGGTTCCCCCCGGCGACGTGGCGGCCTTTTCCGACGCAGTGACAAACCTCCTGGAAAACGCACAGTTGCGGGAACGGCTGGGCCGGGCGGCGGCACGCGACGTGCGGGAGAGGTTTGGCTGGGAGCGGCTGGTCGAAACGGCCGAACGGGCCTACAGAGCGGCAGAATGAGACGATTCTTGCGTTTCTGGCTGCCGCCGCTGGTCTGGATGGGGTTGATCTTTTTCTTTTCCTCCCGGCCGCACCTGCCCAGCGCACCCCAGCCGTGGCTGGATATATTGCTCAAAAAGAGCGCCCACGCGCTGGGGTACGGAGTTCTATCCTGGCTCTACCTGCGGGCGTTGAGAGAAAAGGCCCGCCATCCCCAGGCAACCAGTCTCACCCTGGCCCTACTCTATGCGTTGAGCGACGAGTATCACCAGACCTTTGTGCCGGGGCGCAATGGCACGCTCTGGGACGTAGGGGTGGACGGGATAGGGGTTGGCGTGGCTATGCTGCTGGCGCGGTGGCTGCAACGTCGGCGGGAACCTGGCGCTCGATGACGATCTCGCCAAAGAGTTGCTCCTGCCGCACCCGCGCTCGATCCTGCTTGATCAGCTCGAGCACCGCCAGCAGCGTAACGATCAACTCGACCCTGGTGGCAGCTTCCGAGAGCACCTCGCGGAAGCGGATTTGGGAATGCCGGGCCAGCCGCTCCTCGATCTGAGCGATCTGCTCACCGATTGTCACCGTGGGTGGAGCGACGACGTCCCCGGCCGGGGAGGCCGGCAGCGCGTCCAGCGCCTCCTGTACAATAGTCACCAAATCCAGGAACGTCACCCCGTCCATGTCGAGGTGGGGGTCAACGTGGGGCAAGGGCGCAACGCGCACATAGCCGCGCAATCCCTGTTTCTCCCGCTCGCGCAACAGTCCGGCGAGTTTCTTGAACCGCTTGTACTCCCGTAACTGGCGCACCAACTCGTCGCCCACGTCCTCACCTTCGGGAGCCATCTCCGCCGGACGGGAGAGCAACGCCTGGGATTTGATGAACAGGAGCCGGGCCGCCACGACGATAAAATCGGTCAAATCTTTGGCCTGGCGCTGCTCCATCTCGGCCAGATATGCCAGATATTGATCCGTCACCTGCGCCAGCGCGACCGTCGTGATATCGAGTTCCTCCCGCTCGATGAGTTGGAGGAGCAGCCCCAGCGGGCCTTCGAATACGGGCAGTTGAATCTGATAACCAGCAGACATACCGTGATTATAGCACAGACAGCCCCTTTGCCCAGGCTTCCCTCCCCCCCGATTTGTGGTATAATTTTGCCGCCCCGGCATTAGAATGGACGACCGGGGGCAAATTTTGCGTACCAGGAGAATTTTGTGTTCAATCCAATTGATGCCTTTCTGGGGCTTTTTTCCCTCGACATCGGCATAGACCTCGGCACAGCCAACACGCTCGTCTATGTGCGGGGGAAAGGCATCATTATCAACGAGCCATCTTGGGTGGCGATAGAGCGAGACAGCAACCCGATGAAAATTCTCGCCATCGGGGCCGAAGCCAAAGAGATGGTCGGGCGCACACCGGGCAACATCGTCGCCATCCGTCCCCTGCGCGACGGGGTCATCTCCGAGTTCGAGGTGACGGAGGCAATGCTGGATTATTTCATCCGCAAAGCGCACAGCCAGCTCTTGCTCCCCTTTCCCCGTCCCCGCGTCGTCGTCGGCATCCCCAGCGGCGTGACCGAGGTCGAAAAGCAGGCCGTCTACGATGCCGCCATCTCGGCCGGTGCGCGGGAGACTTTTCTGATCGAAGAGCCAATGGCCGCTGCCATCGGAGCCGGGATGCCGGTGACTGAGGCACGCGGCTGCATGGTCGTGGACATCGGCGGCGGCACGACCGAGGTAGGGGTATTTTGCCTGGGTGGGTTCGTCGTCAGCCGTTCGCTGCGCATCGCCGGCGACGAGATGGACGAGGACATTATGCAGTACGTCCGCCAAAAGTACAACCTCTTTATCGGCGAACGCATGGCCGAACGGGTCAAAATGAGCATCGGGTCGGCCTACCCGCTGCCGGAGGAGACGACGATGACGCTGCGCGGGCGCAACCTGGTGACAGGGCTGCCCGAAGCGATAGAAGTCAGCAGTATCGAGATCCGCGAAGCGTTGAGCGGATCGGTCAACATCATATTGGATTCGGTCAAAGACACGTTGGATCAAACGCCGCCCGAGCTGGTCGCCGACCTGATGGAGACCGGCATTTGTCTGGCGGGAGGCGGGTCACTGTTAAAGGGGCTGGCCGAAAGGGTCAGCGAAGAGACGAACATGCGGGCCTGGGTCGCCCAGGACGCGATGACGTGCGTCGCTCGCGGCGCCGGCAAAGTATTGGAAGAACTGGACACACTCCGCGAAGTATTAGCCAACACCGAGACACATCGTCCCCAGTCCACCACATTCTAGTTTAGAGACGGGGAAACGGGTTTTTTCCAGAAAACCCGTTTTCTTTCCCCCAAAGTATTAAATCATGAAGCAATCCCCACGACGCTCCTGGCTTCCCCTGGTATTGCTCGTCATTGGGCTGTTGCTCCTCGTATTCCACGAGTCCGGCTACCTGGCTCCGGTGGAAAACGTGCTCCATTATGTGCTCGATCCACTGCAACGCGCCATCTCGAGCGCAGTGGGGGGCGCGGGCGGCCTGTTCCAAACAGTACGGGAGATGCGCGAGATGCGCGTCCAGGTTGAGGAGCTCGAGTCCCAGGTTGACGCCCTCACGGTCGAGAACGTGCGCCTGCGCGAATACGAGGCCGAGGCCCAACAACTCCGCACCCTGCTGAATTTTACCAGCGAGTACCCGGTGTCCACTTTCCTGGGGGCCGACATCGTCGGGCGCGAGGCGTGTGAGACGTTCCCGTGCGGCCAGGTGTTGGGTGCAGACCCCAACCCATACGTGCGCTATGTCACGATCAACGTCGGCGCACAACAGGGGGTAGAAACGGGAATGCCGGTCGTCAGCGGCGGCGCGGGGCTGGTGGGACGGGTCACGGAGGTCAGCCCACGCACGTCCAAGGTCAAACTGCTCACCGACGCCGATAGCGCAGTGGCCGCCCTCCTCCAGACCTCCCGCGTCAGCGGGCTGGTCGTCGGGCAACCGGACGGTTCTTTGTTGATGAAGTACATTCCCCAGGAAGATAGCGTCGGGGCAGACGAGATCGTGCTGACCTCCGGGCTGGGCGGCGTCTTGCCCAAGGGGTTGGTCATCGGCCAGGTGACAAAAGTGGAGCAGGAGGACTATGAACTGTTCCAATCCGCCACGGTGCGCCCGGCGGTGGATCTTTCACGCCTGGAACTGGTGCTGGTGATCACGTCGTTCGAGCAGATTCCCGTGGAGGAACCGCTGAGTAATGAACAATGACCCAGGCGTTGCCTCAAATTCGTGCGGACAATGCAAATGACGTTTGATGCCTGACGTTTAACGTTTGACCTCTGGGGGTGCAAGATAAATCTCTACCTGAGCATTCCTCTCTTGACCGGCATAGCTCTGATCCAGAGCGTCCTGTTCTCACGGGTGACTCTGTGGGGCGCTCACCCTGATTTGTTGCTACTGGTCGTGATGGCCTGGGCCTCCGCCCGTAGTTTGGATGAAGGGGTGGTGTGGGGTTTTATCGGGGGGCTGATTATAGACTTGCTCTCCGGAGGGCCATTTGGTGCGACCGCGTTGGGCCTCGTGCTGGCAGCCCTGTGGGCTGGACAGCCCTGGGGGCAGGGGTTCGGGGTAGCATTGTTGCGGCTGCTGTTGTTGGCGCTTTTGGGCGCTCTGACTTGTCACCTGGTTCTGTTGATCGTTCTGGCCTGGACCGGCCACACGGTAGACTGGGGGTTCACACTGTTGCACGTGACCGGCCCATCGGCGCTCCTCAACACGATCTTGTTTCCGTTCGTCCAACAGCCGGCTGCCTGGCTGGCCGGCCGAATCCGGCGCAAGGGGCTAAACCTGTGAACTCGAACGGCATCCCCCAACAGCCGCCCCAAAGCAAATGGGAAGCACGCTGGACGGCCATCAAAGAAGCGCCCCGCACCATCGCGTTAGGTCTGATGATCCTGGGTATCTTTGCAGTTTTTGGGTACCGGCTGTGGGATCTGCAAATCGTCCAGGGAGCGCACTATGCCGTCCGCTCAGATACACAGAGGCTGCGTACCGAGATCATTCCCACCTCACGGGGCATCATCTACGACCGCAACGGCACGCCGCTGGTGCGCAACGTCCCCAGTTTCAAAGTCACCGTCACCCCGGCCTACCTGCCCGACGATAACGCAGCAGCGGAAGCGGTGGTCATCCGTCTGGCCGTGCTGCTCGGTATGCCCTACACCACGGACGGCGACGAGGTTGGCCTGCGCGAGATCGTGCGAGAGGCGTACCAGGTACCCTACCACCCGACCGAGATCGCAAGCAACCTGACGCGCGAAAAGGCACTGCTGATAGCGCAAGAGAGCATGCTGTTGCCCGGCGTATCGGTCGAGGTAGATGCGACGCGCGACTATCCCTATGGCCCGCTGGTATCACAGATACTCGGCTACCTGTGGCCCATCCCCAGCAAATACGAGGAGGAATACAGTGATCAAGGGTACGAACCCGACGACCGCATCGGCAGCGCGGGAGTCGAGGCGACCTACGAGGATGAATTGCGGGGGAAAAAAGGCGAGAGCCTGGTCGAAGAGGACGTGATGGGCCGGGTGATCCGCGTGGTCAGCCAACAATCCGTCCCCATGCCCGGCGACAACGTCCACCTGACGCTAGACCTGGATCTGCAGCGGGTAGCCGAAAAAACGCTCCAGGCAAGAATGGCGCGGGCGAACTCGCCGCGCGGAGTGGTGATCGTGATGAACCCGCAGACGGGCGAAATTCTGGCTCTGGTCAGCCTGCCCACCTACGACGACAATCTCTTTGCCCACGGCATCTCCACCGGCGACTGGCAGGCCCTGAGCGAGAACGTCCACCGCCCAATGCTCAACCACGCTATCGCCGACCGCTTGCAACCCGGCTCCGTCTTCAAAGTCATCATCGCGGCCGGGGCGCTGCAAGAAGGGGTGCTGGATGGGCGGCACACCCGCTTGAACTGCCCCGGGACAATCGTCGTGCCCAACAAGTATTATCCCAATGACCCCGGCCAGGCGCAATCGTTCCACTGCTGGAACCGGGCCGGGCACGGCTGGCTGGACGTGGTGGGCGGAATCGCCAACTCGTGCAACATATTCTTTTACAAAGCGGGGGGAGGGTTCGAGGCCGACCATTTCGAAGGGCTGGGGATGGACGAGGAACACGGCATCCCGCATTACGCTCACCTCTTTGGATTCGGCGCCCGCACCGGGGTCGAACTGACCGCCGAGATCAGCGGCACGGTTCCCACCGCGAATTGGAAACGGCTTACTTATGGCGAAAGCTGGTCCACCGGTGACACCTACAACTATTCCATCGGCGAGGGGTATTTGCAGGTGACGCCGCTGCAAATGCTCAACGCCATCAACGTCATCGCCAACGGCGGCACACTC
>CAYNVC010000147.1:0-6788 GCA_964400615.1 uncultured Anaerolineales bacterium
CCCACTCCAGGCTGGCGGGCGCGTCGTACAATCTGGCAAAGATGGAACGGAGGATAGAGAACTGGTAAAACGCCGGCGCAGATCCGGTAACCGTCAGCAGCGCGATCAACCCACTCCCAACGCGGTGTGGCAGCCGAGGAGACAACCAGGTCAACAACACCATCACCGCGCCGGTAGCCCGGTCGGGTGTAGCCGCTCGTCAGGTGAGGATATCCTTGCCTCATCCATCCCTAACACCGTTGGCACGGTCATCTCCCGCGCATGCCGAGCAGCCTCCTACCTGTATCGAACACAATCCGTTAGTACTGTGGCGTGAATGATGTGACGGCATGATAAGTCTGCCCCTCATAAATGAGATAAACATCTACGTTGACAGTATAGCCTGAAGATGCTCCACCAATGTTGAAAGTAACGGAAGCTGTACCATCCTCCCCAGTCGTCTCAAAGCCACTCTCCGGCCATGGGGGTGGGTGGGTTTTTAATGGCCAATGCCATACCACCGTGCTCCCGCAACGTCTGCCCCATCTCTCGTCAACCGCCCGAAAACTGTCTGATTGCTACGCCTTCCAGGGTTAGGAACCGACACCCAAGCATCAGCTTGATAGTTGGCAACCGGCTGAGACGTAGATGTAGGTACAGGAGTAGGCACACTTGTTAGCGGCGGTGTATTCGTTGAAGGCACTGATGTAGACGTTGGTGGCACTGGCGTTGGTGGCACCGGTGTTGCCGTTGGAGGCGGTACTGTGGGCGTAGGCGGCACCGGTGTTGCCGTTGGAGATGGCACTGATGTCCTTGTCGCAGTTGGAGTGTCACTCGGTTTTGATGTAGGAACAGACACTGTTAGTGTCGCCCCGAGAGTTTCTGTCGTAGTGGGACTGACAGTGGGGGCCTTTGTTAGAATGGGAATTGTCGTGACAGTAGGTGAGGATGTAGGTCTCGGCGTCCAAGTGGGAAGCACACCATATTGACGCAGAGTAACATCAACGAAAGCCCATCCAAATAGCAAACAGCAACAAAGTGTAACGCTGGTGATGGGCATTGTAATAAGGAGTATAAGCGTAAATTTCTGTTTCCCCGTCATCAATCGTTTTACGGCGAGCTCTTTCCGATGGACGGCCAAAACGGTCTGTTAACGCGAACTGAGGGCAATGGCGATCAGCGTCACCACCAACGCCACTAACACGCCACTTACAGCGATGGCGATGGAAGCTCGCTCGGCCCGGTGGCGAAAGCGGTCTGTGGCCCAGAGGAAAATTCCCCCTGCCAGCGCCGCGCCGCCCAGCACGCCCACCGTGTAGGTCAAGGCTGTGCCCATCAAGGCCGGCAGGTCAACCGTCACGATCAACCGGTCGAACATCCCCAGCGAGAAGCGGCTGCCCAAAAAGGCATACCCCGCGCCGGTCAACAGCCCAACTATGACCAGTGCGCCTCCTTGCAGCCTGCCGCGTCCGTGCTCCAGCCAGATCGTGATCGCACCCAGCACTATCAACACCAGGGCGAACGTGAGCACAACGATAGAGATAAAATCAACCACTCGACACCTGCCTGTCCCTCTCTGGACAAACGTCCCTAAAGCAATTGCAATTGCTCCGCCTCGGTCGGGAGCGTGGATTCGGCGATCTGCGCTGCCTGTTCGATCAATTCAGGGATGCGGAGCATATCCTCCTTGATGACGCTGCGCAGGCTGGGCTGGTGCAGCGCCGCCGCCGGGTGGTACATCGGATAGTAGAGCACGCCGTCGATCTTGCGCGGCTGGCCGTGGATACGGGAGATGCGCGCTTTGGGAAAGGCTCGCGCCATCGAAAAGCGTCCCAGCGTCACCACCAATTTGGGTTGGACCAGTTCAATCTGCCGGTCGAGGAATGGTTTGCAGGCTTCGATCTCTTCCGGCAGCGGGTCGCGGTTGCCGGGCGGACGGCACTTGATGACGTTGGCTATAAAGACGTCCTTCCTCGTCAGGCCAATGCTCTCCAATAACTCGTCCAGAAACTTGCCCGCTGCTCCTACGAACGGACGCCCCTGTTGATCCTCGTGAAAGCCCGGTGCTTCGCCGATGAACATTATATCGGCGTGCTCCGGCCCCTCGCCGGGCACCGTGTTGGTCCTTCCCCGGTGCAACAGACATTGTGTACATTGGGCGACTTGCGCCGCCAGTGCCTCTAATTCTGACACGCTCTCCCTCCTGTTTCTCATTCTGTTCTTTAACACGACACCCACGCCGGTGGACGTCCGGCTGAAAGCCCGTTAGAGGAATTTCCAATCTGCGCGGCAGCTCACACGTCCAGGTTGCGCACCTCTTTGGCGTGGCTTTGGATGAACTTGCGGCGGGGCGGGACGCTGGCCCCCATCAACATATCGAAGGTGCGGTCGGCCGCCGCCGCGTCCTCGATTGTCACCTGCAAAAGAGTGCGCTTTTCCGGATTCATCGTCGTCTCCCAGAGCTGTATCGGGTTCATCTCGCCCAATCCCTTGTATCGCTGGAGGGTGAATTTCTTGTCCTGCAACTCTTGGAGCAGCGCGTCCTTCTCCGCTTCGGTGTAGACGTAATGCACCCGCTTCCCCACGCCGATCCGGTACAGCGGCGGTTGGGCGATAAAGAGATGTCCCTTTTCGATCAGTGGCTGCATGTAGCGGAAGAAAAAGGTGAGGAGCAGGGTGCGGATGTGCGCTCCGTCCACGTCGGCGTCCATCAGGAGGATCACCCGGTTGTAGCGCAGGTTGTCCAGGCCAAACTGGTCGCCGATGCCGGTGCCCAGGGCCGAAATGAGCGCCTGGACTTCTTTATTGTTCAGGATTTTGTTCAACCGCGCCCGCTCCGTGTTGAGAATCTTGCCCCGCAGCGGCAGGATGGCCTGAAAGTGACGGTCGCGCCCCTGCTTGGCGCTTCCTCCGGCGCTGTCCCCCTCGACGATGAACACCTCCGTCTTGTTGGAATCGCGCTCGGAGCAATCGGCCAGCTTGCCGGGCAGGGTCAGGCTCTCTAACGCGCTCTTGCGGATCACCAGATCGCGTGCCTTGCGTGCCGCCACCCGCGCCCGGGACGAGGTGAGACACTTGTCCACTATGCGCCGCGCCGGCCGGGAATTCTGTTCCAGGAACTCGGCCAGCGCCCCGACCACCACCGACTCGACCGCCGCCTTGACCTCTGGGTTCATCAGCTTGACTTTGGTCTGGCTCTCGAATTGGGGATCGGGGTGTTTGATGCTGACGATGGCGGTCAGCCCCTCGCGCACGTCGTCGCCGGAAAAGTTGGCATCTTTTTCTTTGAGCAGCCCCGCCTTGCGGGCGTAATCGTTGATCGTGCGGGTCAGACCGGAGCGCAGGCCGGTCAGATGTGTGCCGCCGTCAACTGTGTGGATGGTGTTGGCAAATGAATAGATCGACTCGGCGTAGGCGTCGGTATATTGCATTGCCACTTCTACCCCCAGGCCGTCCGTCTGCTGCCCGGCGTACACCACGCTGTGGAGCGGGCCGCGATTGCGATTGAGGTAGCGGACGAATGACTCGATGCCCCCTTCAAAGTAGAACGTGGTCTGGCGCGGAAATGTCCTGGCCCGCTCGTCCACAAGTTTAATGGTGACTCCGCGAGTGACAAAGGCCATCTCGCGGAAACGTTGCGCCAGCGTCTCGAAACGATATGCCACGTTTTTGAAAATAGTGGGATCAAAGCGGAACGTGACCTGGGTTCCCTGCCCTTTGGCCTTGCCGACGTCCTTCACCGGCGCGGTGGGTATGCCGCGCTCGTACCGTTGAAAATGACGCCGCCCGTCGCGGGGATCATCAACGATGACCTCCAACCACTCGGAGAGAGCGTTGACCGCTGAGACGCCCACGCCGTGCAGCCCGCCGGAGACTTTGTAGCCGCTGCCGCCGAACTTGGCCCCAGAGTGGAGCACGGTCATCACCAGTTCCAGGGTCGAGATTTTCTTTTCTGGATGGGGGGCGGTGGGAATGCCGACCCCGTTATCCGAAACGGTCACACTCGAATCGGCGTGAATGGTGATCTCGATTCTATCGCAGCGCCCGGCCAGGGCCTCGTCCACGGCGTTGTCCACCACCTCGTACACCAGGTGGTGCAGCGCCTTGACGTCCGTGCCGCCGACGTACATTCCAGGGCGACGGCGGACGGCCTCCAATCCTTCGAGTACCTGCACGTCGGCAGCGCCATATTGTTCGATGCCGTTTGCTACTTGGTCATTTTTCTTTGCCATTCCTACTCCATCTCTATGCCGTCCGGCGTATTTCGACCAGTTGACCAACTCGTTCCTGGTAGAACACGAAAACCGCCGCAGTCAACCCGGTGGCGATGCAGCTATTCCCCACGATACCGACCAGGAGCACCCAGGAATCGGCGGGCGGCGACAACCAGATAAAAACCAGGCCACCGTAGATTATCGCCATCAGCATGACCAGCCCAATGACGGAAAACATTTGCGTGTGCATCAGCCCGACGCTCTCCCAGGTGGCCCGCAACAGCCCACGTTCGCCCACCATCACGCTAGGGATGACGAACAGCAATTGTAAACCCGTGTAGCTGAGCAAACCCACGCCAAGCATCATGAGCAACGATCCCATCCCGGGCGCAATCGTCTCGACCAGCCCGCTCAACAACAGCAACGGCGGGACGAGCACAAGCCCGGCGGTGTACAACCCGGCAGCGAACAAAATAACGCGGACAAACCTCCACGTCCTGTTTTTCCCCTCCGCATTTTGCTTCTGGTCTCTCTGTGTTGTGCGCACCCGGTTGGCTATACCGTCCAGGTACAAAAAGCCCAGCGCCAGACCAGTGGGCAGGAGAAACACCACCCAGGCCAGGGCAGCCGATATGCTCTTGACCACGAGCAGGTGTGGCTCACCCACGGGAGAGACGATTTCTAGTGGGTGGTAAGCCAGCAGGCTGGGCAAGTTCAACAACGGCAGCGAGCTGAGGAGCGAGAACAGGTTGAACCGCTCACCCACCTGTTTCAACACCTGGATTGCATCGGCCACTTGCCCGGCCGCGATGGTGGATGGAGGCGGCTGCGCCTGTAACAGCGTGGTGAACAGATTGAAAAACCGGGTCATCGAAAGCCTCGGCCCCAGCCACAGGAGCAGGTCGAGCAGCACCGGTAACGTGATCAGGCCCAGGTGACGGCCAACCAGGTCGAACCCGGCGGCCAGGCAACCTATGACCCCCAGGGGGCGGAGTGATTCTTCTCGTGTCGTTGTGTCCATAGCACACGTATTCTACCACAAGTTGGGAGAGGGGGAAAGGGATGGGATTCATAGCCTGAGCGGTGCCGTTGCCTGGCCTGCCGAGGCGCGGCAGGCCAGCGCATTTGTCTATCCCGTTGCTTTCGAGTATACTATACCACCGAGGTGCACGGCGCAGGTCGAGAGATCTGCGCTTCCCCGCAAACAATCCATCAGCAACAGTTTTTTTGCAAGCCTTACAGCTCTTTTGACGTTGTGCAGCTTGTCACAAGTACAGCCTGGGGCGGAGGCTGATAGTTCTGGCAGGTTGTCGGAGAAACCCGGTTTGGTCCCTCACGGGCGGCAAAATGGCCCTCCGACGAGTTGTCAGTAATAAAGGCGGTAACTGCTCAGGTTGTGGGCTGTAGCGATTGGATTTGCCTCTAATGGGCTTTTCACCGGTCTAGTTTCAATCGCTTGCCTGAACAGTTACGAAAGGAAAAGCCATGTTGAAGCTAAACTTGTTCGGTATGCCCCAGGCCAGTTACCTCAACCGGCCCCTGGAAGGATTCCCCAACCAGAAACATGGTTTGCTGCTGTGCTATCTGCTCCTCAACCGGCGTCACCCGCACCAGCGCGAGCGGCTCGCGGCCATCTTTTGGAGTGAATACCCGACCCCCGTCGCCCGCAAGTACCTGCGCAATTCAATTTGGAAGGCACGCCAGGTTTTGCGCTCTGCCGGCGCCCCTGCCGACAAATACCTGTCGGTCAACAACGGCAGCGTGTCATTCGAGTGCTCAGGCCGTTATTGGTTGGATATTGAAACTTTTGAGACGCAATTGTCCCTCTATCAAGACATTGCGGGCCAACAGTTGACCCCCGATCAGGCTGTCCATCTCGAAAAGGCCGTTGATTTGTACACCGGCGATTTGCTGGAGGGCATTTACGAGGACTGGTGCCTGTACGACCGGGAGAGGTTAATGCTCTTGTACTTGAACGCGCTCGACAAGTTGATGGCCTTCCACGAGGCTAACGGAACCTACGAGCGCGGTTTGGCCTACGGTGAGCGAACGCTGGCCCAGGACAATACCCGCGAAAAAGCCCACCGCCGTATGATGCGCCTGTACTGGCTTTCGGGCAACCAGAGTGCCGCCCTGGCTCAATACAAGCGTTGTGCTCAAATCCTGCACGAGGCCCTGCACGTCCCACCGATGGAAGAGACCACACGCCTTTACCAGCAGATCGTACACGGCCGATTCCACCCCGCAAAATGGCCCAGCCATCGCACAGGCAACCTCCCCTTCACCCTTACCCCCGGCGGCGCCGTCCGAGCGCGAACGGAGGACGTTCTCCAGAGAGTACACCGCCTCCAGGCGACAATTGAAGAAGCCAGGGCCGAACTGCGCCACATCGAGCATTTGGTCAGCGAGGGGATGCTCGATTCCTCCACTTTTACGGTGAACGTCTAGCCCATTTGCTCAGATAAGCGGTCAAAGCGTGGCTGCCGGGTTCCAGCGACCGAGGTCGCCCCTGGCGGGCTAAAGCCGGTCGTCCGCGCACACCCCGCCCGCGCAGGCGGGCGGCCAGCCAACGGCTCAACGGAGGCGATTTCAATC
>CAYNVC010000148.1:0-6768 GCA_964400615.1 uncultured Anaerolineales bacterium
TCGTCAGCCTTCATCTGCTGATAGACCTCCCAGCCGTCCATGTCTGGCATCATCAAGTCCAGCAGCACCAGGTCAGGTTTAAGTTCGCGCACTGTTTCCAGCCCTTCCCTTCCACCGACGGCGCCGACGAGTTCAAAGCCCTTACGACCGAGGATAAGTTTGACCAGGTCAATCATCTCTAGTTCATCTTCAATGCAGACGACTGTTTTTTTCTCTTGGGCCATGTAGCGTGCCTCCTTCCCAATATTGCAACATCGTGTTGATACCACCGTAGAGTTTAGTGTACCACTATCTTGCTTTCAAGTCAAACGGCGGCAATGGCGACGAGAACGCGGATTACAGAGCATTAGCGATCAATCTATGCCCATGATTTGGACGCCGGTGCAAGTTGCGCTGCGGGGAGAGTGCGCTATAATTGACTGTACGAGCGTGGAACCAACCCGGGTTCACGCGCATAGAAATGACCTGTTGGACCTGACCTTGCAAACTGCACAATCTGACGACCTGGCTTTGCTGGTTGGCCGCGACCGTAAGACGTTCATCGTCCGGCTCGAGCCAGGCACACAATTCCATACTCACAGCGGAGTGTTAAACCACGACGATCTGATTGGGAAACCCTGGGGGACGCAAGTGTTTACCCACCTGGGGCATTCTCTTTTGTTGCTTCAACCCTCCACCGATGATCTCGTGCGCAACCTCAGGCGTACCACCCAGATCATCTATCCCAAAGACGCAGGGTACATCTTGATGAAATTGCGCGTCGCCCCCGGTTGCCTGGTGCTCGAAGCGGGCGGCGGCAGCGGCGGGCTGACGTTGGTACTGGCGCAGGCTGTCGGCCCCGGCGGGCGTGTCGTCTCTTACGAAGTGCGCCCAGAAGTGCAGCAATTGGCCCGCAACAACCTGGAGCAACTGGGGTTGGCTGGGGCCGTCGAGTTCAAACTGCGCGATATCGCTGCGGGGTTCGACGAGCAGAACGCCAACGCGCTCTTTTTGGACGTACCAAATCCCTGGGAGTACGTATCACAGGCTTATTCTGCCCTCGTCGGCGGGGGATTCCTGGGCTGCATCCTCCCCACCACCAACCAGGTCAGCCGCTTGATCGGTGCACTGGAAGAGGCAAACTTTGGCATGATCGAGGTAGAAGAGCTGTTACTCCGGCCATACAAGGCGGTGTCCGCCCGCCTGCGGCCGATGGATCGCATGGTGGCTCACACCGGCTATTTGATATTTGCGCGGACGTTCATACCGACTGAAAAGTGAGAGGAGTTATGGGAAATCTGCGACGACTCGTGTTAGACGTGCTCAAACCACTGGACCCAAGCATCGTGGAATTGGTGCAAGTGCTGGCCGACCAGGATGGCGTGGATGGGGTCAACATCTCGATCTATGAAATTGACCGCCGCGTGGAGAACGCCAAGATCACCATCGAAGGGCATGATTTGCGCTTTGACGAAATCTCGCGCGTCATCGAGGAAAACGGCGGCGCAATCCATTCCATTGACGAAGTGGCGGCCGGCAGGGTGCTCATCGAAGACGTCATCACGCCGCAAGACTAGCCGTGAGTAGCTCGCATCAGCATCCTGGGCGTATCACCCAGGGCATAAATAACATCCGCGAGTACGAACGCATCGCCGGATTTTCACAGATCGCCCGCCGCGCTCTGGCGAACAATGCTTTCGACGGTGTGTTGACCATGATCGGCGTGCTGATGGGCAATTACCTGGGTGACGTGCGCAGTGCCATCACCGTCATCCGCATCGGCATCGCCACGTCCATCTCGATAGGGATTTCCGGGTTGTGGGGCGCTTACCTGGCCGAGTCCGCCGAGCGCGGGCGCGAGCTGGCCGAGCTGGAAAGAATATCGCTGACGAATTTGAGCCAGACCAAGATCGGACGTGCCTCGCGCGTGGCGGTGATCGTCGTGGCGCTGGTGGATGGGCTTTCGCCCCTCGTCTCTTCGCTGATCGTGTTGCTGCCTTTTTTCTTTGCGCCCCTGATCGGCAATATCCTGATCAGTTATGCCCTGGCCCTGGTCGTGGGGTTGATCGGGTTGTTTGGGCTGGGGATGTTCCTGGGGCACATATCCGGGCGCAGTATGATCGGTTACGGGTTGCGCACCATCGTCGCGGGAATCGTCGCTATAGCGATCAATGCTCTGTTGCCGATAGAGCATTAAATTTGCCTCCCGGCAGGCGCACCTTTTCCCCATCTGCGGTGTTTTATCCACTGTACGCACAGCAAAAAGGATAAGGAGGCAATTATTATGAGCAAGATCGTAGTAGTGACCGATAGCACGGCCTACATTCCCCCAGCGGCCCAGGGGGATCTGGACATCCCGGTTATCCCTCTGTGGCTCATCTGGGGCGACGAGCGGTTCCGAGACGGGGTGGACATAGAACCGCAGGACTTTTACCGCCGTCTGGAAAGGACCAAAATTTTCCCCACCACCTCGCAGCCCTCGGCGGGGGAATTTATCGAGTTCTTCCGCCAGGTCAGCGAGGGGGCCGATGCCATCGTTGGGGTGTTCATCTCCTCCAAGCTCAGCGGCACCGTTCCCAACGCCCAGGCCGCGCTGGCGCAACTGCCCGACCTCAACATCCGCGTCGTGGATTCGTTCTCGACCTCGATGGATTTGGGGTTCAGCGTGCTGGCCGCAGCCAGAGCGGCAGCAGCCGGCAAATCACTCGACGAGGTAGTCGCCGCCGCCGAGGATATGCGCGACAGGGCGCGCATCTTTTTCACGGTGGACACGCTCGAGTACCTGCATCGCGGGGGGCGCATCGGCGGGGCCAGGCGACTCCTGGGGACCGCTCTGAACATCAAGCCCTTGTTGCAGGTCGAGAATGGGCTGGTCGAACCGCTGGCCCAGGTGCGCACCAAGCGCAAGGCGGTGAACCGCATGTTCGAGCTTGCCGAGGAGCAGTTGGGCGGAAGGAAAATGGCCGAGGCGTCCATTCTCGACGTCAACACTCCCGCCGAGGGGAATGACCTGGCCGAGCGGGCAAAAGAACGCTTTGGCCTCTCCACGGTCTACCGCACCAAAGTCAGCCCCGTCATCGGCGCGCACGTCGGGCCGGGGACGGTCGGCATCGCTTTCTACGCCTGAGTGGATTGCTCAGGCAAGCGGCTGGAATTGTATCTGTGAGGGCGCTGCGCGGTCGCCGTGACGGACGAGCAGAGTATAGGAGGGGTTGAATCTATCCGGTTCTAACCGGCGCTGGGAGTGCCTGGGGGCGCGGCCAACCTAACGTCCTGGAGTCTGGCAAAATTTGATTTCCTTGTCTGGGGACGCAGAGTGACGCAGAAAAACGCAGATTGATCGAACCAGGTCTGCGAAAGTCGGCGTTACTCTGCGTTCTGGCTACAAAATTCACAATCTGTCAGTGCCCGGTAACGTCGGGTGCGCGTCATATTTTTGCGTGCTGCGGATCGCGGCCATCCTGGCCGCACGGATGCGGGCATCCTGCCCGCGTTCCCAGGCCAGGCCCGCTATCCGGCGCAAAAAAGTGACGGACACCCGGTAATATCGTCAAACTACCCTATTTGCGGCAATAGTGCTATAATTTGAGCTGTGAAACTTACGAGCGTAGCGCCGTCGCTGGCCGATGGCGCTCTTATCGGGAGGGTAAAAAGTGCGACACAGTACAAGACAGGTACGCCAGCCCAGTAACACGATCCAAAAACTCTTGACGATGGGCCTCGTTGTGCTCTTTCTGGCCGTCGCCGGCATGGCCGGGTTATTCGTCTTTGACTATGTGCGGCAATTCATCGCCGCATCAAACCAACTGCCGGGGTTCACGGAACCGGTTTCGTCCGCCCAGGTTGGCTGGGATCCCCAAACGGACCCGCTGCCGGTGTGGACGGGCACGGATCGAGTCAACGTCCTGTTGATGGGCATTGACCAGCGCGAGTACGAGCAAGGCCCCTGGCGCACCGACACGATGTTGGTGCTGACGATTGACCCCGTCTCGATGACGGGCGGAATGCTCTCCATCCCGCGCGACCTGTGGGTGCCGATCCCCGGCTACGAGGAAGGGCGCATCAACACCGCCCATTACCTGGGCGATCTCTACGACTACCCCGGCGGCGGCCCGGCGCTCGCGGCCAAGACCGTGCAATACAACCTGGGCGTGCGCATAGATTATTATGCCCGGATCAACTTTCGCGCTTTCGAGGAAATTGTAGACCTCATCGGCGGGATAGACATCCTGGTGGACGAGGACATTGTGGATCCAACCTACCCGGACATGGACTCGCCAGGTTACGACCCCCTCTACATCCCGGCCGGCTGGCAGCATTTCGATGGCGAGACGGCGCTCAAATACGCTCGCACCCGTCACTCGGCGGGAGGTGATTTTGACCGGGCCAAACGCCAGCAACAGGTCATCAGAGCGGTGTTCGATCAGGTCACGCGGCTCGACCTGCTGCCTCAACTGGCATCCCAGTCCCCTGATCTGTGGCAAACGCTCCAGGACTCGGTTGTCACCGATATGACGCTGGATCAAATCATCGCCCTGGCCCGGCTGGCGAGCGAGGTGGAGCAAGACAATATCCGCTATGGTGTGATTGACGAACATTACACCCAATTCCACGAGACGCCGGACGGGCAGCAGGTTCTGATCCCGCTGCGGGATCCAATCCGCGAGCTGCGAGATTCGATCTTTACCGCCCACCCCCCTCTGGCAGAGGGAGAAAGCGACCCGGCGGCGCGGCTGGCCGACGAGGCGGCCACAATCGAGGTGCTGAACGGAACCATGACGGAAGGTTTGGCCGGGCGAACATCCGAGTACCTGGGGCAACAAGGGATACAGGTAACGCAGGTTGGCAACGCCGACCGGCTCGACTATACGGACTCGCTCATCATCGTCTACACAGGCAAAAACTATACCGCCGAGTACATCAGTCATCTGCTCGGCCTCCCCCCGACGGCGCTCGTGCACGGGAGCGACCCCAACGCCGCTTACGACGTCTCCGTCATCCTGGGAGCCGACTACCATCTGCCGGAGGAGTAGCCCCCCGGCGCTGCCGTCAACGTCGGGTGGCGAGTAGCGTTCATGTCCATCTACGATCTGGCCCCCGCCGTCACCGGTGGGGGTTTTGCTTACGGGCACAAATATTGACCAGACACAAACGGAGGGCGGGGATGAAGGTTGGTATCATATCCGACACCCACGACGACGCGGACGCTCTGAAGGCCGCGCTCGGCGTGTTGCGCAGCGAGGGGGTGAGTAAAATCCTCCACTGCGGCGATCTCTGCGGGCCGGACATTATCCGCATGCTGGCCGGTTTCGACGTGCGGATCGCAGAGGGAAACATGGATCGCCAACTGGGGCTGGAACAGGCAGCCGAAGAAATGCTCGGCCCCGGCCGGTTGACCTGGCTCCACGAGTTCACGTTGGACGGATACCCGGCGGTTATGCTCCACGGTGACAATGAGGAGGTGCTCGATGGCCTGATCGCCTGCGGTGAATATGCCTACGTCTTTCACGGCCACACTCACCAGCGGCGCGACCAGATGGTGGGGCGCACCCGTGTCATCAACCCCGGCGCTTTGGGCGGCACGCGCCACCAGACACGTTCATTCTGCATCCTCGACCTGGCGACGGGCGCGGCGCGTTTCGTCGAGATTGGATAAATGGACGCACAAGGAGGGCCTCGTATGGCTACAGAGCCACTAGCGGCGCATCAATTGCGTCAGGTGTGTGATCCGGCGCAGTTCGACTTTGAGACGACGGACGACCTGCCAGACCTGGACGAAATCCTGGGCCAGGGCCGGGCGGTGGAGGCGATTCTGTTCGGCATCGGCATCCGGCACGAGGGATACAACTTGTTTGCTCTCGGCCCCAGCGGCACAGGAAAACGCACCGCCATCACCCAATTCCTCGATCAGAAAGCAGCTACCGAACCAATCCCCCCCGATTGGTGCTATGTCAACAATTTCGAGCACCCCCACAAACCGCGTGCTTTGCGCCTCCCAGCGGGACAGGGAGTCGTGTTGCGCAAAGATATGGAGCAGTTGATCGAGGAGCTGCGCACCGCGATCCCGGCTATCTTTGAAAGTGAGGAATACCGCACCCGCAGGCAAGAGGTCGAAGAGGAACTCAAGGAGCGGCAGGAAAAAGCCTTTGCTGAAATTCAGCAACAGGCACAAGAGCACAACGTCGCGCTGATCCGCACGCCGGTGGGGCTGGCATTCACACCCACGCGAGAGGGCGAGGTCATCAGCCCGGACGAGTTCCAGAAACTGGAGGAGAAAGAGCGCCAGCAGTTCGAGGATGACATTGCCAAACTCCAGGAGCAGCTCCAGGACATTATATTCCAGGTGCGGCAGTGGGAGCGTGAGGCGCGGGAAAAGGTGAAGGAATTGGATCGCCAGGTGGCGATGTCGGTCGTCGAGCACCCGGTGGACGAGCTGCGCACAAAGTACACCGCACTGCCGGACGTGGTCGAGTACCTGGACGCGGTGCAGCAGGACATTGTCGAGAACGTGGACGAGTTCCGCAAACGAGAAGAGGCGCACCAGGAGGCAGGCATCCCGCTGCCACAATCGCCGGTCGGCTCCCCGCTGTTCCGCCGTTACCAGGTGAACGTGCTCGTGGATCACAGCGAGTCACAGGGCGCACCGGTGATATTCGAGGAACATCCGACCTACAACAATATCGTTGGCCGGGTCGAGCACATCGCCCAGATGGGAGCACTGTTGACCGATTTCAACCTGATCAAATCTGGTGCGCTGCACCGCGCCAACGGTGGCTATCTCATCCTGGA
>CAYNVC010000149.1:0-6763 GCA_964400615.1 uncultured Anaerolineales bacterium
GTGTACTCTGGCGTGGAAGTGGGGAGCGGGGTGTCGGTTGGCCGGGGGGTGGGGGTGGGGCCGACGCGGCAGGTGACCTCTAGCTCTGCTCCGATGGGATTCTCCGCGCTATCCTGCAACTGGTACACGCTGGCATAGTTGCCGAAATTACCCGGCGCTTTGAGGACGAGTGCGATCTCTGCGCTTTCGTCCGGCGCGAGCGATTCGACCGTCGGAGTCTCTACCACGGTCAACTCGTCTCCGGATTTGAAGGTCAGTTCGACCCCCTCCGGCCAGGGACACGTGCCCGTGTTCTTGATTTCCCATTTCTTGGTGAATTGTTGCCCCGGCGCGAGCACCCCCGGCCAAACCGGTTTATCGGTGACGATCTCGAGATCGAACACGCAGGCGGCGAGGGCGGTGGCGGTCAGGTCGGGTGTGGGCGTGGAAGTGGGTGTGGGGGTGGGCGTGAGGACGGGCGTGTCGGTTGGCTGGCGGGTGGGGGTGGGAGTGGGAGATGACGTGGCCTGCGCTGCGACCTGTCCGGCGGTGGGTGTCGTCCGGGCTGCGCTTGGCGGGCCGTTCCGCCATAGCCACCATCCACCGGCCGCCAGGGCCAGGAGCAACGCCAGTAGCCCCAGCCCGACGAGGAGCGCCGGCAGCGTGCGGCCCTGTTTCCGTTTCAGCAGGGCGGCCTTCATCGCGCGGGCGGAGGGGAAACGGTCGTTGGGGTCCAATTGCACTGCTTTGTCCACGGCGCGGGCGGTGTGGGTCGAGACCTGGCGGTTCAACTGGCGCAGTGGGGTAAAGATGAAGGGGTGGGCTTCGGGGCTGTCGCCACTGAGCAGCTCGTAGAGGGTGGCGCCGAGGGCGTAGATATCGGAGCGGGGGGTGGTTTGTCCCTGTCCAGAGTACTGCTCCGGCGGGGCGTAGCCGACTGTGCCCATGCGGAGTGTGTCGGTGCCCTTGTTGGGGTCGAACAGGCGGGCGACGCCGAAATCAATCAGTTTGACCTGCCCCTGCGGCGTTATCATGACGTTGGCCGGTTTGAGGTCGCGGAAGATGATGGGCGGTTCGTGGCTGTGGAGATAATCCAGCACGTCGCATATCTGGGAGGCCCAGGCCAGCACGTGCTCCTCTGGGAGTTTGCCCTCCGGGGCGGTCTTTACGAGTTGTTCCAGGGTCTGGCCTTCGATGTACTCCATCACCAGATAGTGCCGTCCACTGGACTCGAAAGCGTTCACCACCTGGGGCAGGTTGGGGTGGCGCAGGCTGACCAGGATTTGCACTTCGTGTTGGAACATTTCGATGGCCTCGGCCCGATCCGCCGGATTCATAAAATGCTCTAGCAGCTCCTTCAGCGCCCACTGTTTCCCGTATAGCTTCATATCCTCGACCAGGTAGACGGCTCCCATGCCGCCTTTGCCCAGCACGCGGATGATGCGGTATCTATCTTGCAGGATGCTGCCTTCGGCGAGCAAGGCCCGCCCGTTCCACGTTGCGCTGCTGCCCGTGGATGGGGAGGTGCGCCTGTCCGTTTTGATGGTCTCCCCGGTGAACTGGACGTGGTTGCCTGGCGGTGTGATTTTTTCGCTGGGCTGCGTGACGGCCTCGCTCAGGGGAGCGCCGCATCTGGCGCAAAAGGTAGCTGCGTCTTGATTGCCCTCGAAACCGCATTTTGCACATGTACGCATATTGTTTCTTACCCTACGTCTTTGTGTCTCAGCACGGCGGCGGTGATGAGACCAAATATAATGCTGAACCCGATCAGCATTGTCCAGTCTTTGAACAGGTGTCCGACCGTGCGGGTGTATTCGATTTGAAACTCTTGCTCGCTGGAGACGTCCATTGGATCCGGCTCGACCGTCACCATCTCGGTCACTGTCTCGGTGACTGTTACCATCTCGTTTTCGGTCACTTGTGGAACAGAGATGGGGACGGTCTGCATGACGGGCGGCTGGCTGGGATCCACCTGAACCGGTATCTCGATCTCTTGGGTAGTCGTCACAACTGTTATCGGTTCCCAATCCTCGGCCGGCTTTTCGACCTCGGTCGAGACCTCTTGGGTGATGGCTTCAGGTTGGAAGCGGGTCTGGGTGAGGCCGTTCAGCCACTCCATATTGGCCGAAGCGCCCAGCCCTTCCATTGACCAGCGGGTGAGGGTCAGGCCGGAGAATTTGCCGGTCAGACCAGGCAGGTCGAACAGTACCCCGGCAAAGATCATTTGGAAGAACAGCACCAGAAAGACGAGATAGATCACCGTGTTGAGGTTGGGCACGATGGCGGAAATGAGCAACCCCATCAGCACCGCCGCCAGCGTTCCCAAGACCAGGGTGATGTATATCTCCAGCGGGGCCGGTAGGATGATCCCGTCGCTGGGATAATCAACCTTGATGCCGATTACCAACATCAACAGCAGGCATTGGATCATGGCAAATATGCCCAGCACCACCACTTTGGAGGCGATGTAGGGCAAGATGCGCAGGTTGACCATGCGCTCCCGTTGGTAGATGGACCACTCTTTCACGATTTCGTAGACGGAAGCGAACAGCCCCAGCAGCACCGAGGCCAGCGCCATGATGAACAAGAGGGTTTGGCTATCGCCGACGATGGCATAGGTGGCGCTGCTCCCCGGCCCTGCCAGGTCGGCGTCCAGTTGGCTGCTGATCTCGGCCAGTGTGTTGCCGGTCAGCCAATTGCTGTCCGAGACGATCAGCACCAGAGCGCCGATGATGGGCATGACGGCCATCAGTACGGTCAGGAGCAATTTGTCTCGCAGCACCAGGTCCAGATAGCGACGGGTGAGGACCAGGAATTGGCGTACCGCGCTGACTTTGGGGCCGCGCCGGGCCTGGGTCTCGCTGGCGGCTTTTTGTTGTACCTGGGAAAGCTCGCGTTGCCGTTCGGCCACGTATCGTTGGTACTGCGGTGAGCGTTTATAATTTTCCTCGCTGGCGGCCGCCTTCTGCCGTGCCATCTTGGGGTCGGGGTCATCCAGTTGGTCGTAGATGTCGGCAAAGTCGCCGCTGGTGACGCCAAAGTAATCTAGCGCTTCCTCCGGTGGCCCAAAGTAGACCATATGGCCCTGGGAGAGGAAGCAGACGTGGTCGCACTGGACGATGTTGGCGGTGGCGTGCGTCACCAGAACGACGGTCCGTCCGCCGTCGGCCAACCGGCGCAGCGTGAGCATCATCTTTTTCTCCAGGCCGGGATCCAGTCCGGAGGTCGGTTCGTCGAGGAAGAACAGGTTGGGTTCGGCTAACAATTCGGACGCAATGCTGACCCGTTTGCGCTGCCCGCCGCTCAGGCTGCTGACGACCTGCTCTTTTTGGCCGATCATTTCCACCTGTTCGAGCACCTTGTCAATGCGCTGCTCGATCTCTTGGGTGGAGGTGTCCGGGGGCAGGCGCAGCCGGGCCGAGTAGCGGAGCGCGTTGCCGACGGTCAGGTCTTTGTGGATGATGTCATCCTGGGGCACGTAGCCGACCATGGTGCGGTAGAGGTCAAAGTGTTGGTAGAGGTCGTCGCCGTTGACCAACACCTGTCCCTGGGCGCGGGCAAAGCCGTTGAGCGCCATCATGAGGGTGGATTTGCCCGCGCCGCTGGTTCCCACCAGCGAGATGAACTCGCGCGGGTAGATGGATAGGTTGATGTCGTCGAGGATGCGTTTGGTGTGTCTGCCGTGTTTTACCTCTCGTACCAGGTGTACCCCATCCAGCCGCACGCCGCCGGTGGCAGCGTATTGTTGGAAGCCGGTCGCTTCGTACTCTAGTTTGAAAGGGCCGATCTGCACCACGTCCCCTTTTTGGAGGAGATGCGGGCGGGTCAACCGTTGGCCGTTGACGAATGTGCCGTTGGTGCTGCCCAGGTCGGTGAGGACGTGTCCCTGGGGGGTGCGGTCGAGGCGGGCGTGTTGCCAGGAGACGATGGGAGTCGGCAGGGGGATGTCGGCCTGGGGGTTGCGTCCGATGATGAGCGAACTCTTCATCCCCAGGGCCGTCCCGCCGATGCGGATGGTTCCGGCAGCGACGGGGGTTGGTGCTCCGGCAGCGCCTGCCGCGCGGAAGGTGAGACCGACCGTGTTCCCCTGCGGGTCGCCGATGCGCAGGATGTCGCTATCCTGGAGCACCACGCTCTGCACGCGCCGCCCGTTGACGAATGTGCCGTTGGTGCTGCCCAGGTCAATATAGTGCCACGTCGTCCCGCGCCGCTCCAGTTTGCCGTGGTGGCCGGAGACATAGTCGAGTGATAGGACGATGTCGTTATCTGGTTTGCGCCCCAGGGTGAGGGTGGGCCGGTCCAGGTTCACCTCCCACGGGGATTGGCCGGGCACGCGGATGACCAGGCGCGGTTGCTCCGGGACCGCTTTTTCTGGCGGGGTCGTTTGGGCCTGCTGTCCGGCGGGGGGCAGTTGTTTCCCGCAGGCCGGGCAGAAGCGGGCGTTGGGATTCTTTAGTTTGCTACCGCAGAAACGACAGAATTGGGGCATACCGGGTTGTGCTCCTATTGGGATTGTGGCTATTGTACCATTGTTCTGCTCTGAAGCCAATGTGAGAAAGCGGGGATCTGCGGGTGCTGTAACCCGTAAACCCCCGCCCTTTGGTTTGGAACGTAGCGCGATTTGGCAAATTGCGTGTTGGCAAGTTGCCCTACTGTAGCGCAATTTGGTAAATTGCGTGTTGGCAAGTTGCCCTACGTGTGGCGCAATTTGGTAAATTGCGCGTTGGCAACTTGCTCTACGTGTGGCGCAATTTGGCAAATTGCGTGTCGGCAACTTGCTCTACGTGCGGCGCAATTTGGTAACTGGACACTGGCGTTTTTGTTCGTAGTGACGGCTTCAGCCGTCCAAAAGGCTCAAAAGCGGCTAAAGCCGCTACTACGAACCCACATATCTAGCGCTTTTATTGTCACTCACCCCAAGATATAGGCATTCTGAAAATTTGCCAGACTCCAGTTGGTAAATTGCGCGTTGGCAAGTTGCCCTACTGTAGCGCAATTTGGTGAATTGCGTGTAGGCAAGTTGGCAACTTGCCCTACGTGTGGCGCAATTTGGTAAATTGCGCGTTGGCAAGTTGGCAACTTGCCCTACGTGTGGCGCAATTTAGCAAATTGCGCGTTGGCAAGTTGGCAACTTGCCCTACTGTGGCGCAATTTGGCAAATTGCGTGTTGGCAACTTGCCCTACGTGTGGCGCAATTTGGCAAATTGCGCGTTGGCAAGTTGGCAACTTGCTCTACGTGCGGCGCGATTTGACCATGCGCCTGATCAACCAGCCAATCAAGATCAGCGGCGTTGCTATCGGCACGACTACCACTCCCAACCAGATACTGATCTCGGCCAGGGCCTGGAAGATCGATCCCAATGCATGCCCGGCTTCTCTAAAAGTCTGGGATGGGTTCCACTGCTGCGCGGGCGACGGAGTGGCGGACGGGAGCTCGGGTTCGATCTGAACGGTGATGGTGGAGTAGGCGGCGCGATCAAAGAGGTAGTTCATTCGCCCCTGTACCTGTTCGATCTGGGTCTCGACTGCCGTCAACTCCTGGTTGACCTGCAATGCTTCTTTGACCGTTTTCGCCTGCTCGAGAAAATCCAGGATCCGCGAGCGGGTGGCTTGCAGGCTTTCGAGCCGTGATTGCAGATCCACGTATTCGTCGGTCACGTCCTGGCCGGAGACTGTCTCGTCCTCGACCAGCACGGCCAGATCTCGTAAGCGGTGCAACGCCGTCTCAAACTGATCCACGGGGACGGCGATGGTCATGGTCGCGTATTGATATTTTTCGTCCAGCCATTTCTGGTACCAGACGCGGGAGCTGACGATGTATCCTCCCACGTCCGAGGCGATTTGGGTCGTGCGGTCAATCGTCGCCCCGGTATCCGTGACCAGCAGTTTGATCTCGGCATTTTTGACGATCAGCCGGTTGGGGGAGGGGGGAACCTGGCTCTCATCCCCCGCGTGGGCTACCTGGGTCGCGGCCGGCGTTGCGGTGATCACGGTTGATTCCCCCACTTCCGCCGGAGACGTGATCACCATCGTTCTGACCGCTTGTTTGGGGCCGCAACCGGTCAGCAGAAGAGCACAGACCAGGGCGGCAATTGTCGCTGTGTAAATTTGTCTGTTCATTTTGAATCCTCCTTTGGGTGTGGCGGCTGCTTTTTTTCGCTCAGAAGCGGGCCACGGCCCCTGTCTCGTGGGCGGGAGGTTGTGGAACAAAGCGCTCTTGTTGAGTCAGAACCGCGTACTGGGTAGACAGGCGTGTTAAGCAGTGTGGTAGACGAGTTTCACGCGCCCAAACCGCACCTCATCCCCGTCGTTGAGCGGATGCGGCTGGCCGGGTGTCAATCGTTGCTGGTTGACGTAGGTATAGTTGGTGCTGTTCAAGTCCTCGATCATCGTCTGTGTGCCCTGGATAAAGATACGGGCGTGCCGCCGCGAGACACCGCCCTCATCCCCACCGTGATCGGTCAGGTCGATCTCCGGGAAGACGCCGCTGACCGGGTCCTCCCGTCCGACGACGATCTCGGTCTTGCCCGGCGGGAATGGCAGGGGGGCGTTGGTTCCTTGCACGATCAGTTTGCCCTGGATTCCGGCCGCGGCCGGATAGATCGGTGTGGGGCTGGGGGTTGCCGGGGCCGGTGCTGGTGGTGAGGGTGGGGCAGGCGCGGGTGGAGGAGGTGGTGGTGGTGTGGGGGCGGGTGGAGGAGGTGGTGGTGTGGGCGCGGGTGGAGGTGGAGGGGGTGGGGCAGGTGCAGGTGGGGAGGGGGCGCTCACCGGCGCACCGCACATA
>CAYNVC010000150.1:0-6738 GCA_964400615.1 uncultured Anaerolineales bacterium
TCGTACCACAGGTCGTTGTGGGCGCTAAAGGGGGCGTGCACCTGGCGGGTGATGGGGAAAACCTGGTCACGGGAGCGCACTTCCAGCCGCGTGGCCGAGGTAGCGGGCTGGTCGTAAAAGACGAGCGTGTGGATCGCCCGCCCCATCCACGTCCAGACATCGTTTCCAGCGCCCTGTTTACCGTTTGGCTCGCTCGGGGCGGGATAGCGAGCGCGGGCGTGGAACACGGGCGAGAGTGCCGCTGCGGCGGTGGTCGCAGCGATCAGTTTGAGCATTTCACGGCGCGTGATGAGTGCAGGCATAACTCGCTCCCAAATCAAAAGTGTCCCCAGTTTACCATATTCTGGCTCTGTTTGGGTTACAACCAGATTACAGTTCAATTACCCAAACAGCGAGTCCAGCCTGCGTGCCGATTCGGGATTTTCGCGCACGTCCGCCCTGGGTTTTTTGGCCTGCGGCGCGTGGTCCGTGAATTGGGAGCGTAAATCCTGCATCTCACCAGTCAGCAGGGTGGTTAGCTCTTCCCATTGCAACAGACGCTGTTCCCATTCGCCGATGGTTTTGACCAGCCGCACCACAGCCTCGGTTGGGTCGGGCTGGGCCGCCAGCCAATCGGCGGCGCTCCGGTGGTCGGCGTCGTACTGGTCGAAATCCAGGTGAAAAATGAGCGGCATGCCTGGCTATTCCTCGAACGTCGCCGGGCGCTGTCCAAAGCGGTAGAATCCCTCGGCGTTGGCCCAAAAAGCATCGTCGAGCACGCGGGCGTGGGGGTACACCTGGTGGATGGCGTCGTACAGGTGCGGCCCTCCACCGCCGCTCACCAGAATCGTATCCAGGTCGGCCCCTTCGCCCCACAGGTCGCGGGCACGGGCGATGATCGCCGTCTGGATGTCGGCTATGGCCGGTTCCACTATCTCGTCCAGGGGAACCGGTTCGCCACGCACCCGCACCTGGCCCGCCTGCACCACTCGATCCACCTCGTGGGGCATCAGCTCGAGCCTGTACCGGTCTGCCAGCGCCTGCTGGACGCGGTTGATGACCTCGCTCCAACCAATGCGGGTCGAGCCGCTGAGCCGTTGGACGTAGCGCAGTTCATCCGAGACGACGAAATCAGTGGTGTAGGTGCCCACGTCTATCACGCCCACCCGCCCTTTCTCCACGTCGCCGGCGGTGATCTTGCCCTGCTCGTTCAACAGTTCTCTGAACAGCGAGCCAAATGGCTGCGGGGCGACGAACACCGATTCGACTGTGAACTTGGTGGAGTTGACCCGGTAGACGCCCTCGAGTGACTTGATGACCTCGGTTCGGTCGCCAAAGAACTCGACCGGTAGCCCGGTGACGACTTGCACGCGCTCGCCCCCTGTCACCAGATTGGACATTTCGACCAGCGCCGCCACAAAGAGCATCTTGTAGGTCTGGTCGTGCACGCGGCTGCGGTCCAGGATGGTGGATTGCATGCGGCTCTGGAGCAGCGCCTGTTCGCCATAGAAGAAGGATTGGTCAGCGTATTTGATCGCCTGTTCCTCGCCGCCCCGGATCAGGTCGGCGGCAAAGTGAATCTCCTCGGCTGCGCCGATCACGCTGGGGAACGAGAAACGCACGCCATCCGGGCCAATCCCCTTGGTGTAACCGTACCCAATATCAACTGCGATGATCATCGGCAATCTCCTTTTCCGGGATGATTTTTTGGCTGTCCCAGTTTTGCGCCTGACGACGGTTTGGGAACTGGCCTTCTTTTTTCTCTTGCTGGTCTTGGGCTTTGCCTCGACGGCGGGTGCGCTCGGCTGCGGCGCTGGCGTGGTTGTTTTTTCCATTCCAGGCATGACCTCTGCTACTTCGGCCATCACCGCCTCGATCACGGATTCCATAGGGGAAACTTGTTCCGGTGCGCTCATTGCTTCCTCCCAACCGGGTATGTATCGCCAGTACTCGGGGCCTTGCTCGCAGGGAGTGGGGACGGCGTCCGCGCCGCCAAAACGGGGAGTCGAGTACGTTTCTTCGTCCGAACCGCTGCCTGGATAGTGGTAGACTCGAAAGACGCGCTGCCCATCGCTGAGAATCCAGCGGCGGCGTTCTTTCCACGCCGAGAGACCCGATTGCGGCGACAGGGCCTGGTCCAACTGAGCGGACAGCCTGGCTAACCGCTCGCTGGGAAAGGTATAATGGGTCGGAGCGCCATCGGGAGCGAGCAGGTCGGAGCGGGCCAACACGGGCAGCGGTCTCCCCTCGGCGACCACGGGATAGTTGCGCGCCAGGAGTGATCCCGGAACCAGCGCCACCGCTCGCGGCCTCGCGTTGCTGCCCTGCCAGCTGGTGGGCGGCCAGGGCCACGGTTCCGCTTTACGGAAACCGGCGCTCCCGGCCATCACCACCTGGTAGAGCACGCCATTGGGGTCTACAAAAAGTGCGCCCTCCGGCAGTGTCTCTGTGGGGACGGTTGCGGTAGGTTTATCTGCCAAGCTGGGCTGTCCTTTCACGCAATCCAACGAGGCGGGGAAAAGCACGCTACGAATTACGAGGAGGAGGAAATACCCCCGCCTGGCTCCTCCGCACTTATCTTACAAGAAACTCGCCGGCGTGTCAAGCAGTTCTACCTCCGCAAGACCCGTCCCAGCCGTTCGTGGCCCACCGGTTTGCCATCCCGCGCCACGATCTGCCCAGAGATCAGCACCGCCCGGATGCCGGTGGGTGGTGCATCCGCCTGGGCGGGTGTGGTGTTGTCGGCCACGGTCGCCGCGTCAAAGAGAACCAGGTCGGCCTGCGCTCCCTCGGCAATGCGCCCCACGCCGGGCAGGCCGATCCGTTTGGCCGGGAGGCCGGTCATCCGGTGCACCGCCTCCTCCAGGGAGAACAGTCCCAGGTCGCGGCTGTATTTCCCCAGCACGCGGGGGAAAGCGCCAAAGGAGGCCGGGTTGTGCTTGCCCCGTTGGGTGAGGATGGTGTCGGTCATAAAGGAGCACAGCGGGTTGGAGAGCGCCGCTCGCAGCGGTTCCTCCCGTTCGCCGTCGCCGGAATAGGTTCCCAGCAGCACCCGCGCCCGCCCTCCGCTCACCCTGGCGACGTGGACATAAGCCTCGAATTCGCTCATCCCCAGGCGGCGGGCGACGGCTCCAAAATCAAGCCCCTCCAGCCAGGCCAGTTCCGGTGCACAGGCCCACAGCAGCGTGATGTCCCCATAGCTCAGCCCCAGCGTCCAACGCAGCAGGTTGATCTCGCGCTTGAGTCTCTTGAGCGCGCGTGGGTCGTCAATGTTCCGGTCGAACCCGTCGAGGAACCAGGCCGGGAAGACGACGCTGATGGTAGAGTTGCCCACGGTGTAAGGAAAAGCGTCGAAAGCCACGTCCAGCCCATCGGCGGCGGCCCGCTCGATATCGCGCAGGACGGTGCGATGGGTGCGCCAGGTGCGGCGACCGACGAATATCTGGTGTGAAAGTTCCAGCCGCACGCGGGCCTCACGTGCCAGGGAGAGCAATTCGCGCACGGAACGGACGTTGTGGGGCGTGCCGCCGATCATTGGCGAGTAAAAGGGAGAAACCCAGGTATAGGCCCGCCCGTGGACGGTAAAGATAGCACCCTCTTGGGCGACCACGCGCAGCAACGAGAGCAGTTCGTCGTTGTGGGCAAAGACGCACGGGGCGTAGGCCAGGCCGGTGGAAAAGCCAAAAGCACCCTCGCGCAACGTCTGCCGGACGATCCGGCGCATATTGTCCATATCCTCCGGCGTGGGAGGGGCGGAATTGTTGGCCCGCCGGCCCATCGCCGCATAGCGCAGGGTTCCGTGCCCCACCAGGAAGGCGGCGTTGAGCAGCAACCCGTCCCGTTCGAGCGCGTCCAGAAACTCGGACATGGAACGCCATTCGTCGGGAAGAGGGCCGTCGCGCAACATTTCGGAAAACTCGTCCAGCAGGGGACGCGATTCGTCGGTGAACGGGGCCGGGGAAAAGCCGCAGTTACCCGTCACCAGGGTGGTGATGCCTTGCAGGAGGAGGGGAGCCAGGGTTTGAGCGTGGCCGGGGAGGGGCAATACCCAATCGGAGTGAGAGTGAACGTCAATAAAACCGGGAGCCACGATCAGGCCGGTTGCGTCGAGCACCTGCTGCCCGCTCAGGCGTTCGCCGGCAGCGATGGCGACGATCTGGCCCCCCTGCACCCCCAGGTCGGCCCGGAAGCGGGGTTGACCGGTTCCATCAATCACTGTGCCGTTGGTGATAACGAGGTCGAAATCCATAGGTGGGACCTCCTTTGTTTGAATTGGGTGCGTTTCAGTTGGGGCCAGGTCGCACCGGCCTAAAGAGCCGGTGCTGGATACGCCGTGGCCCAGCGCCGCCTGTTCACGGCGGCGCGGTGCATCCGAACACCAACTCGTTTGCAACACACCTGTTTGAATTTTACCCCACCCAGCGCGTATGTGCAAGCCAGAGTTTTTTCGGCGAGGCTGCCAGAAACCGGGTTTTTCCCCCCAAAGGAACGCCGGCGTCCCCGCACGCATGCGGCCAGGATAGCCGCGTTCCGGGGCACGCAGAAATATGACGCACACTCGTGGGGTTGCAGGTCAATAGCCTTTTTCTCACTGTTGCGTTATAATGTGGGGTAGCGTCGGAATCTGGGGTAGCGCTGGAATCCCTATTCGAGCGATTCCCCCGCGCGGGATACGGACAGGAGGAAATATGAGCAGACGCATCGGTGTGCTGAACTATAAAGGGGGCACGGGCAAGACCACCACGGTGGTGAGCCTGGGCGCAGGGCTGGCCGCGCGTGGCAAGCGCGTCCTGTGTATAGACCTGGACGCTCAAGGCAGCCTGGCGACTTATCTGGGAGTGAGTTACGATTACTCCCTGGCTCACCTCTTGCTGGGGCAGGTCGAACCAGAACCCTGCGTCGTCCGTGCGCGGGATAATCTCGACCTCATCCCCAGCGATGGCAATCTGTTGCAAGCCGAAGGGAACCTGTGGCGTTTGCAAAATAACGGGGTGGTGCGTCACGTCCTGGCCAATAAACTGGGCAGCCTGGACGAAAATTACGATTACATCATTATTGACTTTTCCCCTTCGACCAGCCTGCTGAGCGAGAGCGGGCTGCGCTACGTCCGTGAACTCGTCGTCCCCGTCTCGATGAGTTACCTGGCTATGGTGGGAGTCCGGCAAGTGATCCAGAGACTCAAGGACATCAGCCCCATACCCCAGAACCGCGCCCGGCTTCACCTGATCCTGCCCACCCTCTATTCCGCCCGCGTGCGGCAAGATCAGGAGGTACTGGGTATATTGCGCCGCCATTTTGGCTCCAAAGTGGCACAGCCAATCCGTAAGAACGTAAAACTCACCGAAGCGCCCAGCCACCACCAGACTATTTACGAGTATTCACCGCGCAGCAACGCCGCTGCCGACTATCAACATCTAGTAGAGAGGCTTCTTCGCGATGGCTAAAAACAGGCACGAGATTCCCAACATACTGGGGCACGATCCGCTCGCGGACCTGGATATGACGGGAATAGACCAGGAAGAAACAGAACTGCCCATCGAGTCCCTGGGCCACGACCCATTCGACGGCATGGAGGCCACGGGAATAGATATAGAGCAAGAAGATGAATTGTTCCCCCTCCTGGCAGGGCAAGGGGTAGAGGAGATCGGCGCAGACGACACCTTGCTCTCCCTGGCGACTCGAACAGAATCCGCGCCCACATTGGGAGCAACCGGAAAGCAGCCGGATACGGCCACCCTCAAGCAAGCCGTCGCCGCCGAAATTGCCCCGTTGGTGCAGGTCGAACCGCCCCCGTCCGCTCCCCCCGTGGAGGAGGGGGCGCTCCACCCAGAGGCCACTTTTCACTTTCCCGCCGATTTCAAGTGGGGCGTCGCTGTGTCTGCCCACCAGGTCGAGGGCAACAACACCAACAACGATTGGTGGGCCTGGGAGCAACAGGAGGGGCACATCAAAGAGGGACACAAATCTGGTCTGGCCTGTAACTGGTGGAAGGATATCGAGACCGACCTGGCATACGCCGCCGAGATAGGGGTGAACGCGCTCCGCCTCTCGGTCGAGTGGTCGCGCGTGGAGCCGGTTCCCGGCGGGTTCGACGAGACGGCCCTGGCAAGATACGCGCAGATGCTCCAGAGCCTGCGGGCACGCAGCATCGAGCCGCTGGTCACACTCCACCACTTTACCAACCCCCGCTGGCTGGCCGACCGGGGTGGGTGGGAGAACCCGGAGACGGTGACGCTCTTTGCCCGCTTTGCCCGCCGCGTCGTCGAACGGCTGGGGCAGTACTGTGACCTGTGGTGCACCATCAACGAACCCAACGTCTACGGTTTCCTGGGTTATTTGGAAGGAACCTTTCCCCCCGGCCACTCGGACCTCGAGGAAGCGATGTACGTCATCCGCCACCTGTTGATGGGCCACGCCGCCGCCTACCGGGAGATTCACACCGTGCAGCCCGCCGCCCGCGTCGGACTGGCCCACAACATGCGCATCCTCGACCCCGCCAACCCCAACTCGTGGCTCGACCGGCGCGTCGCCAGGATAGCGGACAATGCCTACAACCAGGCCATCCTCACCGCGTTGACCCGTGGCCGCTGGACGTGGCCGCTGGGCATGGGTCTGGCCTGGAAACTGCGCCGCACCCTCGATTGGATCGGCCTCAACTATTACACCCGCGACCTGGTCGCCTTTGACCGCGCCCAGCGGCAGACGCTCTACAGCCGCCGCTTGCACGCCGACGACGCCGAGTTGCTCGACGGCGACTAT
>CAYNVC010000151.1:0-6720 GCA_964400615.1 uncultured Anaerolineales bacterium
GGTACTCGTTCGAGATCCAGGGGGTGCAGTGACCACGGCCCACATAGACGAATCTTTTACCCCTCTTCCGTAATCCGGACAATCCCCCCTGGCCTCGAATCCCTCACCGAGGGTATCTATCTCCACTCGCCAGCGACAAATCCAACGCCAACCAGCCTGCAACTCACTTGCTCCGATTGCGTATAAAGTATGGAGGTGTGAGAAAATGAAATTACTCATCCGTTGGATAATAACCTGTCTGGCGCTCTTTGCAGCGGTGTGGCTTGTGCCGGGCATCCACGTGGGAGGGAACGGCTGGGTCGTGTACGCCGCGATGGCCGTCATCCTGGGGTTAGTCAACGCAATCGTGCGCCCCGTATTGAAATTCTTGACCTGTCCACTCATCATCCTCACGCTGGGGCTTTTCGTCCTGGTCATCAACGGCGTCACGCTGTGGTTGTCCTCGGCAGTCGCCGTCAGTTTGTTCCACGTCGGTTTTTACGTGGATGATTTCTGGTCGGCTTTCCTGGGGGCGCTGATCGTCAGTATCGTCACCATCATACTCTCGGCACTGGTCAGGGAAGACAAAGACTGAGGTAAATGAAATGACAGACGGGAACAAGCTGCGGCGGCAAAACGGGATCGTGGCCGGCGTGTGCGGTGGCCTGGGGGAGTTTTTCGGCATCAGACCGTTCTGGTTCCGCCTCCTCTTTGCCATTTTGCTGATACCGGGTGGTTTGCCGGGGTTCGTACCCTATTTGATCCTGTGGCTCATCATTCCAAAGAAAAAATAGGGTTACAAAGTGGAAACGGTATCGTAACCAAAACGAAACCCACAAATTTCTCAAATAGAGTATAATGGCTGTGTTGATGGGTTGAGCAAGACAAGAGTTTACAAATTGTAGCAACAGCGAGACCCTCATTTTCCTGGCTGTGCCTGGGAGTTGGTCATACCCGCCCTGACCCGCTCTCAGGCACGCCGCCTTTTATACCTCCTGCCTCCTGTTCCTTGCCTTCTGCTCCCTTTTCTGTTATCATCCCCCAATGTCCGATCAACTCCGGGGAACGGTCGAGCGTATCACCTACTATAGCGAGGAGAGCGGCTACTCTGTCATCCGGTTGAGCGTGCCGGGCCAGCGCGACCTGGCGACGGTCATCGGCAACCTGCCGCAGGTGCAGCCCGGCGAAAGCCTGCGCCTGCAAGGCGTCTGGACTATTCACCCGCAGTATGGACGCCAATTCAAAGCGGAGCAATGCGAGCAGATTCTACCGGCCACGGTCGAAGGAATCAAGCGCTACCTGGGATCGGGATTGGTCAAAGGGGTAGGGCCTGTCACCGCCAGACGCATAGTCCAGCGCTTTGGCGCGGACACGCTGCGTGTGCTCGACGAGGAGCCGCGCCGGCTGCGGGAAGCGCTGGGAGTCGGCCCCAAGCGAGCCGCCGCCATCGCCCGGGCCTGGGAGGAGCAAAAACAGATCCGCCAGGTGATGCTGTTCCTCTCCAGCCACGGCGTCACCACCGGGCTGGCGGTCAAAATCTACAAAGCCTACGGCGACGACGCGCTGAAAATTGTGCAGGAGGACCCGTACCGGCTGGCCCGCGACATCTGGGGGGTGGGGTTCAAGACCGCCGACAAGATCGCCCGCGACCTGGGCCTGCCCCCGGATGCTCCCTCGCGCGTACAGGCCGGCGTGGCCTACGCCCTGAGCCAGCAGGCCGACGCGGGACACGTCTACGCGCCGGAGCCTGACCTGGTGAACGAAGCCGCCAAATTATTGGTCGTGCCCTCGAACCTGGTGACGGAGGCAATCGCGGATCTGGACGACGAGGAACTGATCCACCGCGAGACACTGGTCTACCCCACCGCCGCCGAGCGGGGGAGCGGCCCCACCACCGCCCTGCGCGAGGAGCAGGCGGTTTACCTGACCCCGTTTTACTATGGCGAGATCGGAGTCACCAACCGGCTGCGGACGTTGATCGAGAACCCGGCCACCCGCCTGGCCCCCTTCCGCAGCGTGGACTGGGACGCGCTGCTGGGCCAGGTGACACGCGATTCCGCCATCGAACTCTCGCCCGACCAGCGGAAGGGGGTACGCGCCGCGTTGACCAACAAAGTGACGGTTCTCACAGGCGGCCCCGGAACCGGCAAAACGGTCTCCGTCCGAACCATCATCGGAGCGCTAGAGTCATTCGACCGTAAATACGCCCTCTGCGCTCCCACCGGCCGCGCCGCCAAGCGGCTCGCAGAGGCCAGCGGACGCCCGGCCAAAACGATCCACCGGCTGCTAGAGTACTCGCCCCAGGACGGGTTCCGGCGTAACGAGGAAAATCCGCTCGACGTTGATTGCCTCATCGTGGACGAGGCTTCGATGCTCGACCTGCTATTGACCAACCACCTGCTCAAGGCAGTCGCCGAAAGCGCGCACGTGCTCTTTGTCGGCGACGTGGACCAACTCCCCTCCGTCGGCGCTGGCGACGTGCTGCGCGACATCATCGCCTCCGGTCGCGCCGCAGTCGTGCAACTGACCACCATATTCCGCCAGGCCGCCGACAGCGGTATCGTCGTCAACGCCCATCGCATCAACCGGGGACAGTTCCCCATCCTCAACCAGTTCCAGGATTTCTACTTTTTCTCCCAGCAAGACCCGCACCAGGCTGCCGACCTGCTGGTAGACATCGTCGAGCGCCGCGTCCCACTCAAGTTCGGGTTGGACGCGGTAGACGAGATACAGGTGTTGGCTCCAATGTACCGGGGTGCGTGTGGCGTCGCCAACCTCAACGTGCGCTTGCAAGAGGCACTCAACCCCGCCTCCCCGCACAAGGAGGAACGGCGGCTGGCCGGCAGACTCTTTCGCGTGGGGGATAAAGTGATGCAGGTGCGGAACGACTATCTCAAAGAGGTCTACAACGGGGACATTGGGCGGGTGGCGGGGATAGACCCGGTGGGGCAGACACTGACGGTGACGATTGACGACCGCCCGGTGGTCTACGACTGGGGCGAGGCCGATGAATTGGTGCACGCCTTTGCCATCTCGGTGCACAAATCGCAGGGTTCCGAGTACCCCGCCATCGTGATGCCGGTGCTGACCCAGCACTATTTGATGCTTCAGCGCAACTTGTTCTACACGGCCATCACGCGGGCCAGGCGGCTGGTAGTTCTGGTGGGAACGCGGCGGGCCATCGGGATCAGCGTGCGCAATGCCCAGGTACGGGAGCGGCACAGCGGGCTAAAGGTGCGGCTGGCGAAAAAGTAGCGCCGGCCCTGGGCAGTTATGCAAACAGCAAAAGCGGGAGCCGCGTAGCGGCCCCCGCTCTATCTTTTCGACTCTGATCTCAGGCTGCGTTCTTTGCTACCTCGGCCAACTGCGTGAACGTGCTGGCGTCCCGCACGGCGATGTCCGCCAGGAGCTTGCGGTTCAGTTCCACCCCGGCCTGCTTCAGCCCGTGGATGAAACGGCTGTAGGAAAGCCCGTTCAACCGCGCCGCCGCGTTGATGCGCGTGACCCACAACCGGCGCAAATCGCGCCGCCGATTCCGCCGGTCACGGTAGTTGTACCACTGCGCCTTCATCCAGGCTTCGTTGGCCCGGCGGAAGAGCCGCCGCCGCGTCCCCCAGTACCCCTTGGTCTGGCGGAGAATCTTTCTATGGCGATACCGTGTTCTAGTTCCCCCTTTAACTCTCACTGTACTATTTCCCCTTTTCTCCCAGATATGGCGCTAAACGGCTCACACGCACCTGCCCGCCCCGTGATTCCACCGCGACCATTTCGTCGTAGAGGCGCTTGGCGCGTTTGCTCTTTTTGCGCCGCAGGTGAGATTTGCCTTGCTTGGTGCGCATCAGCTTTCCTTTTCCGCCCCTGGTGCGGCGGAACCGCTTCGACGTTGATTTATGTGTCTTGATCTTTGGCATCTTTTACCCCTTGGCACCCTGGCTCTTGGCCGGTGCCAGAACCATTAACATCGTGCGTCCTTCCCGGTTTGGCTTTTGCTCGATCACCGCGACATCGGACAATTCTTCGGCGATCCCCATCAATTGCTCGACGGCAATCTCTGGGTATGTGACCTCGCGCCCCCGGAACCGGATCCGCACCTTGACTTTCATTCCATCTTCCAGCCAGCCACGCGCGTCACGCACCTTGAACGACCGGTGATGTTCAGTCGTCTTGGGACGCAAACGGATCTCTTTGACTTCGATCTGCTTTTGCGCCTTGCGCGACTCTCGTTCTCGCTTGGCCTGCTGATACAAAAACTTGCCATAGTCCATCACTCGCGCCACGGGAGGGTCGGCCGCTGGCGACACTTCTACCAGGTCCAACTCGGCCTCGTGAGCCATTTCCAAAGCACGGGATAACGGCACAATTCCGACGTGATTGTCATCCGCGTCAATGAGCCGAACCTGGGAAGCGCGAATCTGATGGTTGATGCGATACTTGGCCCGCTTGTCAACACTATACTTTCTTCTTTTGCTCTTTATTTCGGCCTACCTCCCTAACTCGTGAGACGATCAACTCGCGTAAAAGGGATAATAACACAATTACAACGAGGTGTCAAATCATCTTGCACCTGCCGTTAGAGCAGTTTGTGCTCTTTCACCGCCCTCTGCGCCAACGCCACAAACTCGTCCACAGACATCGCGCCGCCTTTTGTGCCATCCCGTTTCCGCAGATTTACCTGTCCGGCCTCCATCTCCCTGTCTCCGACGACGAGCATATAGGGGATTTTTTGCATCTGGGCGACGCGGATTTTGGCCTGCATCCGGTCATCCGAAGTGTTGACCTCCACCCGCAGCCCTTCCTTCCGCAACCGCTCCTCCACGGAGCGGGCGTACTCCACGTGCCGGTCGGCGATGGGGATGAGCACCGCCTGAACCGGGCTTAGCCAGACCGGGAAAGCGCCGCCATAGTGCTCCACCAACACGCCAAAGAACCGCTCCAGGCTTCCCAACAGCGCCCGGTGGACCATATAGGGCTGGTGCTCCTTGCCATCCGCGCCGACGTAGGTCATGTCGAACTGGCGCGGCAGGTTGAAATCGAACTGGATGGTCGTGCACTGCCAGGTGCGGTTGAGCGCGTCCCGAATCTTGATATCAATCTTGGGGCCGTAGAACACCGCTTCCCCTTCCATGCGCTCGTAAGGCAATTCGCGTGCTTCCAGTGCTTTGACCAGCGAGGCCTCGGCCTGCTCCCACATTTCATCCGCGCCGGCGTATTTTTCCGGCGTCGCGGGGTCGCGCACGCTCAACTCGATCTTGAACTCGTCAAAGCCAAAGCCACGCAACAGATCGAGACTAAAATCGAGTACCCGCAGAATCTCATCATCTATTTGGGCCGGGGTGCAAAAGATGTGCGCGTCGTCCTGGGTGAAACCGCGCACCCGCAACAGGCCGTGTAGCGTTCCGCTGCGCTCGTAGCGGTAGACCGTCCCCAGTTCGGCCCAGCGCAAGGGCAGGTCGCGGTACGAGCGCTGGCGCGATTTATAGATCAGGATGTGGAACGGGCAGTTCATCGGCTTGATATAGTAATCCTGCCCCTCGATATCCATCGGCGCGTACATGCTGCCTTTGTAAAAACCGAGGTGTCCCGAAGTCTCCCACAGCTCGGCCCGCCCGATGTGAGGAGTAAAGACGATGTCGTAGCCACCCTCGTAATGCAACTTGCGCCAATAGTCCTCGATTATAACCCTTATCTGCCCCCCCTTGGGATGCCAGTAAGCCAGTCCAACCCCTCCCTCCGGGTGAAAGCTGACCAGGTCGAGTTGTTTGATCAGTTTGCGATGGTCGCGCTTTTCGACCTCCTCCAGCCAACGGAGGTGTTTCCGCAACTGCTTGGGAGTTTCCCAGAGCGTGCCATAGATACGTTGGAGCATGGGACGGTGTTCGTCGCCGCGCCAGTAGGCCCCGGCCACCTGGAGCAGTTTGAGGGCCTGGGGGTTGATCTCGCGCGTGTTGTCCACGTGCGGCCCACGGCACAGATCGGTGAACGAGCCATCGCGGTAGATCGAGAGTTTGGGTGTCTCCTTCAGAGGTTCGCCGTACTCGTCCGTCCCGGCAGAGAGAATGCCGTCAATCAGCTCCAGTTTGTAAGGCTGGTCGGCAAACAAGCGGCGGGCCTGCTCCTCGTCAATCTCCTGGTACACAAAGTCGTGCCCCTCGGCGATGATCTCGCGCATACGGGCCTCGATCTCGGCCAGGTCGTCCGGCGTCAGCGGACGGGGCAGGTCGAAATCGTAGTAGAAACCGTTCTCTATCGGCGGGCCGATGGCGATTTTGCCCTCCGGGAACTTGTCCAATACTGCCTGCGCCATGACGTGTGAGGCCGAGTGGCGCAGACGATACAATCGCTCCTGGTTTTCCTGAGACATTTTTCCCTCCTTGATATACAACAAACCCCCGCGCCCTGGGGCGCGGGGGTCATACCCACGTGGTTCCACCCAAGTTCCACAGCGCAGCGCCGTGGCACTCTGGCTATAACGGGCTTTACCGGGGCCCCATACTCTCGCGCCGCGCCGATTTGAGAGGCCCGCTCACGGGTGGTTTTCTCGCCTGCCAGGCCGGGGAGGCTTGCAGCCCAGGGCATCCCCTCTCTTGAGACCTCGGTCAGACGGTACTCGTCCCGATCAACGCTTTGGTTCATTATAATCCAATCGCGCCGGATGTCAACCACTGGTGTCCGTCAGTCCGTCACTTTTTTTTGCGCCGGATGGCAAGCTCCGCCTGGGAACGCGGGCATCCTGCCCGCATC
>CAYNVC010000152.1:0-6714 GCA_964400615.1 uncultured Anaerolineales bacterium
CTTAGTTCAACATGGATTATGTGGCGGCTGCGCGCCACATGAATCCTTATCGTTGTGTTCAATCCTGGCGTCCCTGCCCGGAGGCCGTACCCGCGAACATGTAGCCGACGCCACGCACGTTGAGGATGTACTGGGGACTGGAGGGATCGGCCTCCATTTTTTTGCGCAGGCGGCGGATGTGCACCCGGACAATCGCACGCGCTCCCCAGGCGTCCGTCTCGTACCCCTGGGCGTACCGCACCAGTTCCTGCGGACTCCAGACGCGGTCAGGCGTCTCCATGAGGCAGGCCAGTATCTTGAACTCGGTGGGGGTCAGATCCAACTGCCGCCCACGCAACACGGCGATGTGTTTCTGCTTATCCACCACCACGTCGCGCACCTGGACGAGACGGTCGGATTGAGGGGGCGTCTCTCCCTCGACCTTTCCAGCGCCCTCGACCACGGCCAACTCAGAGATAGCGTGTTGTAACCGGCTAACCAGGTGCTGCCGCTGTTGCTCCTGCTGGCGCTTGACCAGCCCTTTGCGCACGCTCTCCAAAATATCGGAGATAGGGCAAGGTTTGAGCAGGTAATCGTGTGCGCCGTGTTTGATGGCCTGCATCGCAGTTTCGAGCGTTCCAAAAGCGGTGAGCAAGATGATCACCGTGCCGGGGGAGCGCTGTTGAACGGCATCTGTCACCTGGAGGCCATCCATTCCGGGCATTTTGAGGTCGAGCACCAGCAGGTCAAAAGGGCCTCTCTTTTCCAACAGGCTCAACGCCTCTTCCCCGCTGGCAGCCGTAGCGACGTGATACCCCTCCAGCTTTAACACTTCTGCCAGGGAAATACGTGCTACGGCCTCGTCATCCACCACCATAATACGCGCAGATTGATTTTGCTCTACCATTTCTCCACCCTCGCCTTTCAAAACAATTGCGGATCGGCCACAGCGATGGGCAGTTTGACGGAAAAGGTCGTCCCCTGCCCCGGCTGGCTCGAAACCAGGATCGCGCCGCCGTGCCGTTCCACGATCCCATAACTGATAGCCAATCCCAGCCCGGTGCCGTCCGCTTTGGTCGTGTAGAAAGGTTCAAACAGGTTCGATATCTGTTCAGCGGACATGCCTATGCCCGTATCGTGAAAACGTATCACGACCCACTCGCCATCCTCCGAAGGAGCCGTCTCCAGGCGCAAGACGCCGCCTTCCGGCATGGCCTCTATCGCGTTGATGACAATGTTCAGAAACACCTGGATAATCTGATCGGGGACGACGTAGGCGGGGGGCAAGTTGGGGTCAAGATCGGTCTTTACCTCGACCTGGCCGTGCTGCAATCGCTTGTGAGCCAGGGCCAGCACGTTCTCCGCGATCTCGTTGATGTTAGCGGTCACCCGCCCTCCCCGCGAAGGACGATAGAAATCCAGCATGCGCTGCACGATCTCGATCAAGCGCCGCACTTCCGACTGGGCCATCTCCAGGTACTCGAAACGTTTAGCCTCGCTCAGCCTTTTGTGCAAACTCAGATGCATGCTGTTGTGAATGGATTGCAGCGGGTTGTTGATCTCGTGAGCGATCGAGGCCGCCAGACGACCAATGGCGGCCATTTTCTCCGCCTGCACGAGTTGAGCCTGTGAGCGCTCCAACTCTTGGGCAAAGTCGGCCAATTCACCGTACAGGTTCGAGTTATCCACTGCCACCGCCACCGAAGCCGCCATCGCTTGCAACAGCTCCAAATCTTGCTCGGTGAACTCGCCGTTCAGCTTGTTGGTCACTTCGATGGCCCCGATCACCCGGTCACGGAGTACGAGGGGAACGCAAAGGATGGTTCCAGAAGTGATTCCGGCCTCCTCGTCTACATCGGCCGAGAAATGAGGATCGTGTTCGACGTCGTTGACGATTTGGGGTTCACCCGACCGCACGACGTAGCCCACGATGCCCGCGCCCGGCTGGATGGTACGTCCACTGACCCAACCCTGCTCAGGGCTAAAGGTGGTGCGAAAGACCAGCCGGTCGGTCTCCTCGTCCACCAGCACCAGGGAGCCGGCCTCCACCCGCAGGATCTCGCGGATGCCCATCACGGTCGCCTTGAGCACGGCGTCCAAATCCAGGCTGGATGTGACCATGCGGTTGATTTCGATGAGGGCGGCCAGTTCCTGGTTGCGGCGGCGCAGTGCTTGTTCGCTGCGGCGTATGCGCATCACCGCATCGATCCGCGCCAACAATTCCTGGGGATCGAACGGTTTGGTGAGGTAATCATCGGCGCCCAGCCCCAACCCCAGCGTCTTGTCGCTGACCGAATCGAGGGCGGTGGTCATGATGATGGCGGTGTTGCGCAGGTCGGGATCGGCCTTGACCCGGGCGATCACTTCGTAGCCATCCATCCCTGGGACCATAATGTCCAGCAGAATCAGGTCGATCTCACGCCCGGCCTCGAACTCGCGGTGCAGGGTAGCGAGCGCCGTCTCGCCGGAGCGAGCGACCAGCACATGGCAGCGCACCAGCGAGAGCATGTGCTGCATCATCTCGACCATTCCGGCGTCGTCTTCGACTACCAGTATGCGGGGGATCGGAGATTGTTGTGTCTCGTTCATCATACGTCAAGCGTCAAACGTCATACGTGATGCGTCAAACGTCGAGCTTGGTTACTTTCGGACTGGATTATACGACTTTTGTCAACACGTACAAGTGCGGTTGCAGACATCACGTTTGACGTCTGACGTTTGACATTGCACATCATTCCAGGTCGAGCATCTCGATGTCCCACAGGTCGCTCCGCGCGGTGGAATCCAGCGAAAAATTCTGCACGCCGGGCCTGGTCACGGCAATCCGCAGCCGCGCGAACAGCGGGATGGCGGGCAGTTCCTGGGAGAATATGATCTGCGCCTGACGGTGATACTCGTCGTACTCTGCGGTTCCCGGAAGAGCTTGCAGCCCGGTCTGGCAGGCGGCATCATAATCTGGGTTGCCGTAGCCGCTGGGGTTAGCGCCGTACCAGCGTCCCCGCGCCGGTATCTCGGTGGACAGATAGTGTTCGCACGGGGGATAGAGGTCGAACCACCAGGTCGTCCCAACCAGGTCGAAATGGCGGCCCATGAACGGCCCGTCCGGCCCAGGGGCCAGGAATTCGGCCACCGGGACACTCTGCAGGTCGAGGCGGATACCACAATCCGCCAGGTACGCCCTGACGATGCGGGCGATTTGCTGCGCGAGCGCGTCGTCGGCGGAGGTCAGCAGGGCGATCTCGAACGGCACGCCGCCGGGCACTCCCGAGACGCGATGCGCCTCGCGCACCCCGTCCTGGTCATCGTCCACCCACCCGATCTCTTCCAACAATGCCCGTCCAGAGTCGGGGTCATAGCCCCAGTGCGCCAATTCGGCGTCCGGGTAGAGGGGGTGATCCGGCGGCAGGTAGCTATCCGAGACGGCGCTGCGGCCATAGGCGACCTCGTCCGCGATGGCCTGCCGGTCAATGCACTGGACGATGGCCTGCCGCGTCCGCACGTCGCCAAAGAAATCGGGCCGCCGGTAATCCGGGGCCGGGGAGACGCCAAAATCAATGTGCTCCCATCCATTGCCGGGCGCGGAGACGACTTTCAACAGACCATCCTGCTCAGATTGCATCAAGAGCGGCATAAACGGCTCGAAATCGCCGTCCTGGACCGCCACGTCGCACGTCCCGGCGAGCAGGTCTGCCATCATGTCCGCAGCCCCCCCGGTGAAGCGAAACACCACCTGGTCCAGGTAGGGCAGCCCCTCGTCCGCCCGAAAATAGTAGGGGTTGCGGGTGAGGGTGATGTGATCCCCCGCCGCCCACTCTGCAACGACGAACGGCCCCCAGCCCAAAGGGGCGCGGCGGATGTCGCCGGACTGCGCCAGGTCGGCCGGGGAGCGGCCCGCCAGTTGGTGGCGTGGCAGGGGGGCAAAAAAGGTGAGCGGGTAGTCAGGCGGAAGGAATCCCGGTATCCCCGTCCACTGCACGCGCCAGTCGCCCAGGGTACGGTAACGGTCGGTGCGTTCGGTCAGGTAACGACTGCCAGGCGTGGCGGGGTCGGAGGCCACCTGGAAGGCAAAGAGCGAGTCATCAGCCGTCAGCGGTTCGCCATCGGCCCAGGTGACGTCCTCCCGCAGCCTGAACGTGACTTCCATCCGCTCCATCAACAGGGGGTGATCGGCGAATTCGACCGCGCAGTCGTCGGCGTAGCAACCGGCCGGGCGCACCCGCACACCGTCCGCCAGCTCGACCACCTGACCGGCGGTATCGAGCACGCGGAACCCTTTTTGCACACGCACGCGGCGGGTGACGACGTCGCCCTCGGCAACGCTGGGCGTCTCCTGCAAGATCACGGGGTGGTAGGAATAGTTCAAGTAATCAATGGGGCCGTCGTAGAGCGCTTCCAGCACGTGCCGGGTGGCGGGGATGTGAGAGCCGCCGTAGAGATAGAGCGTGTCAGGCTCACCAACCAGGCAGATGGTGAGGCTCTTGGGGCCGGGAGGGGTGGGCAGCGGCGACGGGGAAGCGGTAGCCGTGACGACGACGGTCTCCGGCGGCGAGGTCACAGTGACGGTGACGACCTGGGGAGCGCATCCGGTGAGCAAGAGTACCGTCGCGAACAGAAGCAAAAGGTAAGGTGGCAATTGTGCAAGTTGCCGGCGGGGAGGGAGTATGGTCTTCATCGAAGGAGAAGTATAACATCACACGGGGCAAAGTGCAACTTTTAGAAACACAAACTCCAGGGCGAGAACGAATCACCTGGCCTCAGAAATCTGGTGGGAGCTTTTGGATAGGCCCAGGTTCCAGAGTTGCCCCCGATCCGCTCTGGCCTGAAATCCACCTGCTCACACGTCCAGCACTTGACAAGAGTTGCGCCGGAAAGTAGAATTAGCCACAATATTACAGGTCATTGATCGGGGGAAATTTGAGAAACTGGGCACTGTCCGTCATTCTGTCCATCTTGCTCCTCTGCGCGGCATGCGCAGAGCCGACCCCAGCCCCAACCCCCATCCCATCCCCCACCCCCACCCCGGAGCCTAAAATCCTCGTCGTCTGCATGCCCCGCGAGCCGGAAAGCCTCTACCTCTATGGCAGCGGGGGGCTGGCCGCTCAACACGTCTGGCAGGCCATTTACGACGGGCCGCTCGACAGTCGCACCTACACGTACCAGCCGGTCATTCTCACCGCCCTCCCCAGTCTGGCCGACGGCAGCGCCACCGTGGAGACGGTGGTGGCCCAGGCTGGCGACCGCGTGCTCGCCGCCGGTGGCGCGGTGGTCGAACTGGCCCCCGGTGTAACGGTCCGGGACGCCGCCGGGCAGCGGGTGACTTTTGAAGGGAACCCCATTCCGATGCAGCGCATGGTCGTCACGTTCACGCTGCGGGCCGGTCTGACCTGGGCGGACGGTACGCCGCTCGACGGCGACGACTCGGTCTATTCATTCGAGGTGGCCGCCGACCCCGCCACGCCGGGCGACAAATACGGAATCGCCCGCACGGCCAGCTATCGCGCCCCCGACGAGCGCACCGTCGTCTGGGAGGGCGTGCCCGGATTCCTGGATCGCTTTTACTATCTCAATTTCTGGTCTCCGCTGCCGCGCCACGCCTGGGGGAGCGTTCCCGCCGCCGACCTGCTCAGCGCCGAAGGCTCGACCCGTCGGCCGCTGGGCTGGGGGCCGTTCGTCGTCGCCGAGTGGGCGGCAGGAGATCACATCACCGTCGTCCGCAACCCGGCCTACTTTCGCGCCGCCGAGGGGCTGCCCCGCCTGGACGAGGTCACGTTCCGCTTCATCCCCGACCCACGCATTTTGGCCGGTGAACTGCTGGCGGGCCGCTGTGACATGGTGACGCACGAGGCAGCGGACGCGGTGCAGGCCGCGCTGCCTGCCCAGTCCGAGATTCAGGAGAGCGCAGTCTACAGCCCGCGCTGGGAACTGTTAGCCTTTGGCATCAGCCCGGCCCCCGGCTACGAGCGGCCCGATTTCTTTGAGGACGTGCGCGTGCGGCGGGGGATCGCGCTGTGCATCAACCGGCAGGCAATAGCGCAACAAGGCGGGGGCCGGGTGTTGGATAGTTACCTGCCGCCGGAGCACCCGCTCTCCGCCGGGGAAGCGCTGACCCCCACCTGGGCCTACGATCCCGCCGCCGGGCAGACCCTCCTGGCGAACGCCGGCTGGTACGACGAGGACGGGGACGGCGTGCGGGAGGCGCACGGCATCCCCGGCGTCGCCATCGGCACACCGTTCCAAATCACGTACAGCACCAGTGACGACCCGCTGCGCGTCCAGACGGCCCAATTGGTGCGGGCCTATCTGGCCGAGTGCGGCATCCAGGCCAACGTGGACGTCCTCCGGCCTGCGACGCTCTTTGAGCCAGAGGGAAAGCTCTTGGGCCGCCGGTTCGATCTGGCTCAATTTTCGTGGCGCATCACACCCGACCCGCTGTGCGACACGTTTTTGAGCAGTCAGATACCCGGCCCGGGAGATTGGGAACGGCCCAACGTCGCCGGATTCCTCGACGACGAGTACGACTCGGCCTGTCTCAAGGCGCTGGAATCTCCGCCCGGCAGCGCAGATTACACTGCCGGACAGATCGAGGCCCAACGCATCTTTGCCGCGCGGCTGCCGGTGCTGCCGCTCTTCCAGCGCCAACAAATCACGCTGGCCCGCGCCCAGGTCGTGGGACTGGCCCCCGACCCCAGCCAGGCGTCCGAGTTGTGGAACATTGAGCAGTTGGACCTGCGGCCT
>CAYNVC010000153.1:0-4130 GCA_964400615.1 uncultured Anaerolineales bacterium
AAGCGTCGTCTACCACCGGCGCGAAAAAGTCCGCCGAAACGACCAGCAGAGTCCCGTCGTCCATCCGGTAGACCACCGCATCGTCCGGTGCACCGAGACCGACTATGACGCGCTCTTGAGTCTGTTCGTCTACTGTATCGAGCAGGGGGCGCAGCACCTGCGCCAGGGCCGCCGGGGCCAGTTTCCCCGCTCAGCCCGCGCACGAAGCGATCTGCGTCAGGCGGGTAAAATCACGTTCTGACATCGTCTCTCTCCTCTATGAATGAATTTTCACAAGTTGACCACTTTGCCGGCCCTCAACATCACCTCGGCAATGGCGTACATGTTCGAGATTTCACCCACGGCGATCTTTTCCTTCAGGCCATAGTACGCCAGGCAGGTGCCGCAGGCCAATATTCCCACGCCCCGCTCGTCCAGGCCCCGCAAATCCCCCAACACCGGCGAATCCTCTGCCACCAGTTTGACCCCGCTGTTGAAAAAGACGACCGTAGCGGGCCGAGGCTCGACCTCACCCAGGACGTGGAAGAAACTGCGGACGAGAATCTGCCCCAGCTCGGCGTGCTCTCCCCGGCCCATAAACTCGCTGGATACGACCAGCACCAACGGGCCTCCGGCCTGAGCAGCGGCCAAACCCGGTTTCTTCTGCGGGCCAGGCAATCCTTGCGCATTGATTGTTTTGGTCATAATTTTCTCCTTCAAATTCGATAGGTTCCTTTGCTCTCCATCCCGACCATCGTCAGCGCACGCTGCGCTGTTTCCACGTTGACTCGTTCTACCCGCACGCATACCCCGCAATCGGAGCTGACGTGGCGCGGAACGGGAATCAGTTTACAGGAAATTCCAGCCTCCAATAGCACTTTTTCCGCCCGCAGGGCGTGACTGGTGGAGTGAAACAGAATGATGGCGTACTGGTCGCCGGTCATTGCGCCTCCTGGACGAGTTGGCGCACAGCCTCCAGGGCAGTTTCCACCTCGGCGGCGGTGTTCGAGGCTCCCAACCCAAAGCGCACCGTGCCGACCGGGAACGTGCCCAGCGTCTTGTGGGCCGCCGGGGCGCAGTGTAGCCCCACGCGGCACATAATATCGTGCTCCTCGTCCAGGCGCAGGCCGACCACCGAGGAATCCATCCCGGCAACGTTGAAGGAGACGGTGGCCGTCTGGCGATTTGCGTCCAGCCCGCCGTAGACGGTGACGCCAGGGATGGCCCGCAGCCCGTCAATCAACTGCTGTGTCAGCGCCACCTCGTGGGCACGGATCGTCTCGACGCCCCGGCCCAGCACCCAGCGCACGCCGGCAGCCAGCCCGGCCAACCCCACCGCGTTGGGCGTGCCGCTTTCGTACACGTCGGGCAGAAAATCGGGTTGCTCCTCGCGCTCCGAGCGGCTGCCCGTGCCACCCCGCTTGAGCGGCTCTAATCGCGCCAGGTCCACCCGCTCGCCGACGATCAAGCCCCCCGTGCCCATCGGCCCGTAGAGCGATTTGTGGCCGGTAAACGCCAGCAGGTCAATCCGGTCAGCCTGCACGTCAACCGGATAGGCTCCCGCCGTCTGTGCCGTATCCACCAGGAGGAGCAGGCCGCGCTGGCGGCAGATCGCGCCCACCTCGGCCACCGGCAAGAGCGTCCCCACCACGTTGGAAGCGTGGTTGAGCACAACCAGCACGGTATTGGGGCGCAACGCCTCCTCCACGCTGGCGGGTTCGAGGAAACCCTCCGGCGAGCACGTCACCACGGTCAACGCGACTCCCTGCCGCTCCAGCGCCCGCAGCGGACGCATCACCGCGTTGTGCTCCATCGCGCTGACGACGACGTGGTCGCCAGGGTGCAGGTAGCCGCGCAGCACCAGGTTGAGCGCCTCCGTCACGTTGGCGCCCAAGACCACGCGCAAAGGGTCGGGCGCGTTGAACAATTCGGCCACCGCCTCGCGGGCCTGGTAGAGAATACGCCCGGCCTCCACTGAGAGACGATGGCCCGAGCGACCCGGGTTCGCGCCCACGTCACTCATAAAGTGTGCCATAGCTCGAGCCACCTCCGGCGGCTTGGGCCAGGAAGTAGCCGCGTTGTCAAAATAGATCATTTTTCACCTCGCAACAAAAAACCGCCGCTGGCATACACCAGCGGCGGCGGTCGTCTCAGGAGAGACGCCAACGTCGAAACTCAGGGCGGGGTCACATCACCGCCCCCTGGCGTATGCAAACCGGCCTGCGAGCGCCAACCGGCGCTCCCGGCTATTTCTCAGGTAAGGCGGTGATACAACATCTGTACATCTCCCTGTGATTAAAGTGAAGCAATTGTACCACGAAATCCACCGGACGCAAAATTACCCGTTCGCGGCCCGCTTCCAGATGGCGACGCCATCCAGCTCGTCACAAGTCACCTGGCTCTGAACCTGGAGCCATTGCAGGTGTCCGATGACCTCAGAGACGGCCAAAAAATGATTGATTGGATCCAGGCGCGGGAAAATGCGGACGACGATTTCCTGCGCGGTGAGGGCCGCGTCGTCCATGACCGCCAGCATCCGGTTGGCGCGTTCGGCGTGGAATGACAGTCGCTCGCGGATGAGGGCGCGGTGATCGGTGATGGGTTGGCCGTGGCCGGGCAGGGTCAGGGCAATGTCCATCTCGGCCACGCGGCGCAATTGTGCCATATAGTCCACCAGTCGCCGCGCCAACCCAGGCTGGCCGGGCACAGCCCGCTCGATGACCGGGTTGGAGGATATATCAGGCAGCAAGTGGTCGCTGGAAAGGAGCACCCGGCGCTGGGGCTGGTAGAGGCAAATCAGGTCGCCGGTATGGCCGGGAGTGTGCAACACGCGCCAATCTTCGCCGCCCAATTGGAGCACGTCCCCATCGGCCAGTGTGCGGTCGAGCGCCACCGGCTCCGAGTACCGTCGGGCATCCCGCCGCGCCCCGGCCAGGGCCTGCAATGCGTCCACCGGGACACCAGCCCAGTGCATCACATCCCTGTAAAAGGTCGTCCGCTGCGCTTCGGCGTCGCCAGAGAGGCGGTTGGCGGCGGCGGCGTGGGCCAGCACATCTGCGCCGGAAATGCGCACCAGCTCCGCCGCTATACCGCAGTGGTCGGGGTGAGCGTGGGTGAGGACAATGCGTTGCAGGTCAGAAATGCGATAGCCGTACCCTGCCAGAGCGCTGGTCAGCGCCTCACGGGCCGGATCGTAGCGCGGGCCGGCATCTATCAGCGTCAGCGGTTCCCCCTCGGCCAGGTACAGGTTGACCGGCCCAACCGGAAAGGGGGTAGGGACGGCCAAGAGGCGCAAGTATGGTGGGGTCGCCGGGTGGGTCATCTGATGGGGCGCTCAGGGAGCGCTTTTGAGAAGGACTTTCCAGATGCCCTTTTGCACGATCTCGTCCCGCTGGTTGAGGATGGCAACGTCGAAAAAGACGAACCCGCCGCCCAGGCGACGCATTGCCTTCTTTTGCTTGACCGCGAGCCGGACGCGGACAGTGTCACCGAATTTGACCGGGGCGCGGAATTTCCACTCCAATCCGGTAAAGGCCAGGGTGGTTCCCTCGATGAGGCCCAGACGAGAGGCCAGGCCGCTGGCGATGGAGAGCACCAGCAGGCCGTGGGCGATGCGTTCACCAAAGAGCGCCTCTCTGGCAAACTCGATGTCGGTGTGGAGTTGATTATAGTCGCCGGAGAGTCCGGCAAAGAGGGTCACGTCCGCCTCGGTGATGGTGCGAGAGGGGGTCTCGACGGTGTACCCGGTCTCAAATTCCTCAAAGTATAGCCCGCGCGGGCGGGGTGATTCGGTCATACGGGATAACTCCTTTCACAGACACACATGCGGCCAGGATGGCCGCGTTCCAGGTCGGACAAGATGGCCGCGTTCCGGGTAGCTGTTTTTCCTCTTGCACCCGATCTGCTCCAGCCGGGTGCAAGCGATTGAAATCGCCTCTGGTGGGCTTGCAGCCGGTCGCCCGCCTGCGCGGGCGCTATTACCTGATCTGCGTCATCTGCGTTTGTCCGCGTCCAGCCCAGAGCGTTAGATTTGAACAGCCCCAGCAAGTAGGACGCAGACGAACGCTGAAGACGCTGTTTTTCCTCTTGTACCTGCTCTGCTCCAGCCGGGTGCAAGCGATTGAAATCGCCTCTGGTGGGCTTGCAGCCGG
>CAYNVC010000153.1:4230-6689 GCA_964400615.1 uncultured Anaerolineales bacterium
TCGCCCGCCTGCGCGGGCGCTATCACAGCCGCCGTGTGCAGGTATCATAACACACCTGGCCCAACGGCGCAAGGGCGTGTCATTTCCCCATCATCTCCCGATACACCGCCACGGTCTGCGCGGCGACCTGCGCCTGGGTAAAGCGAGCCAGCACCCGCTCACGCCCGCGCCGGGACAGGGCAGCCCACAGGTCAGGGTCGCGCATCAAGCGCACCAGATGCTCGCGCAACGCAGCGGCATCATCCTCTGGAAAGATCAGCCCTGCATCATCCACCACCTGGGGAATCTCACCGCAGTCGGAACCGACCACCGGCACACCGCAGGCCATCGCCTCGATCAGCACCCGCCCAAATTGTTCGATCCAGTTGGGCCGGGAGCGGGAGGGAAGCACCAGCACATCCAGCCCGCGATAAAAGTTGGGCATGCGCGGGGAAGCGAGCCACCCTTCAAAGACAACCCGCTCATCCAATCCCAGGCGGCGCGAGAGTTCTTTCAGCCGTCCCAGTTCCGGCCCCGCTCCCAGAACGATCAACCGGTGCGAGCCGGTCAGCCCGGAGATCGCCTCCAGCAACAAGTCCACTCCCTTTTCCGCCACCAAGCGGCCCACGTAGCCGACGACAAAGCCGCGTCCCCGGTCGTGCCGTCCCTGGGCCGGCGCAAAGACGGCCGGGTCAACACCGAACTGGGGGATGACGGTCAACGGGCCAGAGTATCCTTTCTCGCGCCAGACCGCTGCTGCGCCATCACTGCCCGCTATGGCATGGTCTATGTGACGCAGATTGTACCGTTCGATGAGGCGGAAGGGAAACGGGTAACGCCGGTTCAGGTTTTGCCAGGTGAACCACAGCGACCGCGCCCCGAACCTCTCGGCCAGCCGCAGCGCGTGGTAGGTGGCAAAATTGTACGGTTCCTCGTCTATGTGCAGAATATCAGGGGCAAAGGAGCGCAGCCGTCGCTTCAGGTGGGGGTAGAAATGGAGATGGAAATTGCCATTGAGTGCGACCGGCTCGACGACGAGTTCATACCCCTCCGTGTGAACGCGCTCGAGTGGGGCCGCTCTGTCGCCGTCGCGCCACGACGGCGGCACAACGACCATCAACTCGACGTCCGGGAAACGGGCAATCTCTTCCAGCTTGCGCTGGTAGACGCCGACTATGCACGCCTTTGAAACCATCAATATACGCATATAAATACTCCGTGCCCGAAAAGTTTGACAAGCACTTGCATTGTGCTATAATTTGCCCGCTTTGGCAAGTTCGACGAGTGATGTGGTGATGACAACTTTGAAGTGTTCATTCGCGGCCGTGATTGGCCGCGAACCCTTATACCACAGTCACGGATCAAGAAGGAGGATTTGATGATTCAAAAACGTACCTTGATCGGCGTTTTGCTGCTAGTCGTGCTCGTGGGAACGATACCGCTCGCGAGTGTGGCTGCCCCCAGTTCATCGTCGCTGGCACAAGGGACCGAGCTGCTGAAAAACCCCGGTTTTGAAGGCCTCTCGTGCGCTCCTGGCTCAGAGCCCCCCGAATGCCTAGATAACTGGTCCAACAGTGCAAACTTTGACGGCAGCACCCACGACAACATCTTTACCCCACAAGGATGGATCACCTGGTGGCGCAAGGGAGGCGAGTACGGCCAGCCAGAGGTAAAGACTATTCCTAACGTGTCGCCATTCAATGGCGAGCTGCCGCGCATCCGCAGCGGTTACTATGCAACACTCCTCTTCACCTATTACCGCCTCCAAGATACGGGGTTTTACCAGGTCGTGACCGGCCTGCAACCCAATTCAACAGTGCAGCTTTCGGCATACGCGCACGGGTGGAGCTGCGACAACGACGTCAAGATGGGCTATTCCTGCGGGGACCCGTGGAATCAGACCTTCCAGGTCGGCATCGACCCCAACGGCGGCACGGATCCGTTCTCGCCCAACATAGTTTGGAGCGTGGAACAACGGTCGCCTGACCATTACAGCCTCATTGGCCCGGTCAGCGCCCAGGTGGGCGCTGGGGGCAGCGTGACGGTCTTTTTGCGTTCCAAGACCAAATGGGCATACAAATACGGCGACGCTTACTGGGACGACGCCAGCCTGGTGATGACCTCCCCCGGCACCCCGCCGACGAACACACCGCTCCCTCCGCCGCCCCAACCCACCGCCGGCCCTTCGCCCACGCCGCGCGCGACGCCTACCCCCAGGCCGGATGGCGCTATCGTCCACATCGTCGAATCCGGCGACACCGTCTTTGGCATTGCCATGATGTACGGTGTGGACGCGAACCAGATCCGCCAACTCAACGCCGGTTCCATCGGCCCGAATGACTTGATCAACGTGGGGCAGGCTCTGGTGATATCCATTCCCGCCCAATCCCCCACTCCCTCGCCGCTGCCAGCGCCCGCCACACTTGAACCCACGGGAGCACCGGGCGAACCAGGAGCGACTGCCGCGCCGGGAGCAAGTG
>CAYNVC010000154.1:0-3760 GCA_964400615.1 uncultured Anaerolineales bacterium
CGGCCATCTACGAGCGGGATATGGACTGGCTGGCGGAGGCAAACGTCGTGGTCGCCGAGGTGACGGTTCCCAGCCACGGCGTGGGGTACGAGATTGGGCGGGCCGAATCATTGGGCAAGCCGGTGCTGTGCCTCTACCGTCGCCTGCCGGGGCGGCGGCTTTCGGCGATGCTATCCGGCAACCCCGCGCTGCGCTGCGAGAGCTATGAGCGGGTGGAAGAGATCAGGCCCATTTTGGAGCAGTTTATAGCGCAAATTTCGTAGGGCAAGTTGGCAGTTTGGCCTATTTGTGGCAAGTTGGCAACTTGGCCTACTTGTGACGCAAGTTGCCAACTTGCGCTACGTGACAAGTTGCCAACTTGCGCTACGTGACAAGTTGGCAACTTGCCCTACATCTGGTCTGGCACAAACTCGCACAGCCCCAGCCGCTCCATAAAGCGGAAATACTCTACCAGCAGCGGTGTGGCCTCCACCCCCGTCTCCAACTCGATCATCTGGCCGATCTGGGCCACGGTGCGCCGGCCATCGGCCCAGTATTGCGCCAGCACCGGCACCGTCCGCGAAGCTTCCTTCCCAATCCGCCGGCTCAACTCCCACCACTCATCCCGCGTGGTCTCGTCACTATGGCGCACGTACCCGGCGGCGTGCAGCGGGCCGCGAAACAGACGGCGCGGGACCAGATTTCCCGCTTCCCCATAGTCCACCGCGCCGGTCGCTACAGCGGGCAGCGAGGCAGAAACACGGCCCAGTTCGGCCTGGGCAAACGCGCTATCCTGAGCCTGTACGGCGCTCACGTCCAGTGCCGCCAGCCCGGTCAGGCTCGCCAGCGCCTCCCCGTGCCGCCCCACCCGGTACTCGATCTGACGGCGCAGTGTATCCCGCTCGTCTCCCGCGGTGATGGCCTGCTGCACCATCCCGATGACCTGCTGCCGGAAGCGGGCCGACATTTCAGCAGCCAGCCACCTGGCTTCCGGCTCCCCCGCCCCGGCCAGCCAGTAGACGTAGGCGGCGGCCAGCACGCAGACCTGGCCCAGCATGTCTGGGTCTACTTTATCCAGTGTATCGGCGGTGGTGTGGTAGAATTTGTCCGGCCACTGGATGATCATGGGCATGGGCACCCCCACGCTGGGGTCGGAGAAAATATAGTGATCGGAGCCGCCGCTGAAAGAAGTGACCGAGTGGCGAAAGAGCGGATACCTGCCCAGGTTGGTCAGTGTCTCGGATTGGGGGCCGAGTTCATCGCACAGCCGCGCCAACAGGTCGGGGGCAAAGCTGGGCAGCGCGTCGGAGGGGCGCTCCAGGAGCAGCGAACTGCCGCATTGGGCCTGATCCTGCCCCACCATGTCCAGGTTCAGCCCGGCGACCATGCGGGGGATGCGCTCCTGGTTGGCCGCCAGGAAAGAGTAGGTGCCGGTCATCTCTGGAACCCACAGAAAGCGCAGCGTGCGGTGCGGGCGTTCCAGTTTCCCGGCCTGGATGAGGCTTTGCAGCGCCCGTGCCACCTCCAGCACCGCCGCCGCGCCGGATGCGTTGTCGTTGCAAGAGGGCTGCGGGTGGCAGAGGTGGCCCACCAGCACGATCTCTTCATCGCTCGTGCCGGGGATGACGGCGCTGACCACTTCTAGCGTGCCGTCGTAGAAACGGGTGTCCACGTGCGCCCGCACGCGCACCGGCCCGGCTTGAGCCTCCCGCTGCTGGCGGATGAGGCGGCGCAGCCGTTCCCCCTCCCGTGGGCTGAGCACAAAACCAAAACTCTTGCGCTCTGCGCCGCCAAACCACCAGAAAGAGGTGTATTGGAGGGCGTCGGGCAACGCCCAGGGCGGGCGCACCGGCTCGACCTCGGTCATCCCGTCAAAGATGATGCCCGCTGCGCCGCGCCGCCGCACGGCCAGGTCGTGGACCCGGTGCAGATCGCCCCGCGCCAGCACGATCTTGCCCGCCACGTCCAAGCCCTCGTACTCGTCCACCGTCTCTCCTCTTTCGAGCGCGATCACCTCTAACTCGCCGTCGAAGGAAACGCTGCGCTGGATGAGTGAAATGGGCACGTCCCGATAATCGGCCAGTTTGCGAGTCTGTCCCTGCGGCCCGATCAGGTGCAACGTCCCGGCGTTCGCCTCCCATTCCTGAAAGCTGTGCATGCTCCAAAAGGCTGCCTCAGCGTTGGCCGGATAGGTCAATATCTCGGCCTCCACCCCAGCCTCGGCCAACCGTCCGTGGACGTATTCCGCCGCCTGGCGGAAGCCGGGACTGGCCTGGATGCGGTGGTAACGGCTGATGTCGGCGATGGTCTGGTAGGCTGCCAGCCCGGAGCACTCTTTTTGCAACGTGCGCCACAGTGTCTCGAACATGGGTTGTTTCCTCCCTGGCGTTTCACGCCTCACGTCTCATTTCATCAATGCTTTCTTCAGTGCCACGCCCAGTCTGCTGATGCCTTCGGCGATCAGTTCCGGCGAACTGAAGGAAAAGTTGAGCCGCATGGCGTTGTGTCCACCATCCTGGTTGGGGTAAAAGCTGATACCGGGCACGTAGGCGACTTTTTCTTTTAGCGCCACCTGGTTGAGAAAGTCGGTCGTGTCAATGGACTCCGGTACTCGGGCCCAGAGGAACAGGCCACCCTGGGGATGGGTCCAACTGGAACCGTCGGGCCAGAACTCGGTCAGCGCGTCGAGCATCGTATCGCGCCGCTCCTTATAGTGCTCTCGCAATCGCTTGATGTGCGGTTTGAGCAAGCCCCGCTCGCACATGTCGGCAGCGATGTATTGGACCAGAGTGCCCGTGTGCAAATCGCATCCCTGTTTAGCCTGCACAAAGCGCTGCATCAGCGTCTCCGGGCAGACGATCCAACCCAGCCGCAGTCCGGGGGCCATAGTTTTGGAAAATGTGCCCAGGTAGACAGTGCGCTCAGGGATCAGGGTGCAGATGGGGAGAACGTCATCCCCTTCGTACCGCAGTTGGCCGTAGGGGTCATCCTCGACGACGATCAGATCCAACCTGGTGGCAATTTCGGCCAGTTGCTGGCGACGCTGTAAGGACATGGTCGTGCCGGCGGGGTTGTGAAAGTTGGGCAACACGTAGATGAATTTGGGAGGTTTGCCAAAGTCGGCCAGGACTTTATCGTAGGCATGTTCGACCTCGTCAACCACCATCCCGCCATCGTCGAGATTGACGGTGTGGTATCTGGCTCCGTATGCGTTCCAGGCCTGAATCGCTCCCAGGTAAGTGGGCCGGCTGGTCATCACATAGTCACCGGTCTCGATAAAGAGCTTGCCGATCAAATCCAATGCCTGCTGTGAGCCATTGGTCAACAGAACGTTGCCCGGCACGGCCGGGACGCCATATTTGTGCATCGAGTCGGCCAGATATTCCTTGAGCGGGCCATACCCTTCGGTGGCACTGTATTGCAACGCTCGCCCCCCATCCTCGCGGATGACGCGCTGACAGGACTGTTCGATCTCGCGCAAGGGAAAGAACTCGGGCGCCGGCATGCCGCCCGCCAGGGAGATTATGTCCGGCTCTTGGGTCAATTTGAGCAACTCGCGGATGGCCGAGCTTTTCATTCCCTCGGTGCGAGCAGCCAGGTGTGGGGTCCAATCCAACTCAGGTACGTCGCGGTTCAAGTCGAGATTCGCTTCCATAACTCGCCTCCTAAAAGATTAGTTGTGCCAGGTTATCCAAACATGCGATAGGGAAAGCACACAAATTACATCTGGGCCCAGGCCGCACCGGCCTGCAAGAGCCGGTGCTGGGCCAGCGCCGCCTGT
>CAYNVC010000154.1:3860-6688 GCA_964400615.1 uncultured Anaerolineales bacterium
CTGGGCCCAGGCCGCACCGGCCTGCAAGAGCCGGTGCTGGGCCAGCGCCGCCTGTCCCCCAGCGCCGCCTGTTCACGGCGGCGACTGTTCACGGCGGCGCGGCGTGAATATTCGCCAACTCGTTCGAAACACACCCATTACATTTGTCGTCGTTGGGGCCAACAAATAGCCCGCCATAACCAAAGGCAGAAAAGATCACCTTCGGTCGCCTGGCGGGCGATACAAACGGATGTCGGATCATCAATTGTACGACAGTTGCCACACGGGCCATGCACTGCCCCCTGTTCTAACTCGATTATAACATTGGAAAGGAGACAGGTCAAATGTCAAACGTCCTGGAAAGGGGTCACACACAGAGCACTCTGACCTACCCCGCCAGCCCCCCACCGTCCACCACCAACGTCGCGCCGGTGACAAAAGAAGCCGCGTCACTGACCAGGTAGAGCACCGCCTGGGCAATATCCTCCGGCCGGCCAATGCGCTTTAGAGGCCGTTCCGCCGCCTGAGCCAGGAACTCGCTCTCCGCCGCGCCGAGTTGACGCGCCTCGTGACGCAGCATCCCGGTGTCAGTGTCGCCGGGACAGACGCAGTTGACGCGCACGTTCTGTGGGCCGTGGTCGAGTGCCAGGGCGCGGGTCATGTTCACCACCGCCCCCTTGGAGGCGCAATAAGAGATGGCGTTGGCCCCACCGACCAGCCCCCAGCCGGAGCCGGTGTTGACGATGACGCCGCCGCCCGCTTCCTCCATCACAGGGATGGCGTACTTGCTCATCAGGAACACCGACTTGACGTTGACCGCCATCACCCGATCCCACTCCTCCTCGGTCGTCTCCACCACGTCGGCACGGCGAATGATGCCGGCGTTGTTGAAGAGAATATCCAGGCCGCCCAGTTGATCCACTGTTTGCTGCACGGCGCGTTGGCAGTCGGCGGCGCGGCTCACGTCGCAGCGCAGCGCGATTGCCCGCCCCCCCTCGTCCACGATCTCCCGGGCGACGGCCTGAGCGCCGGCCTCGTCCAGGTCGGCCAGCGCCAGCGCCGCGCCAGCGCGGGCAAACAGCAGCGCCGTCGCCCGCCCAATTCCAGAAGCGCCCCCGGTGATGAGGGCACGTTTGCCTTTCAAACTGATCATTGATCTCCTCCGTTTGTCACTTGGTAGACAATCTGCTCGTCGTACCCGGTGATCACCCTGACGTATCCGGCGAGCATCTCGTCCACCCGCGCGTCGCCGGTATCAACCAGGAGGGGCCGTCCACCCAACGAATGGATTTTTCCACTCGTGCTGACGACGATGATATTTTCCCGCGCATGCTCACCATCCACGCCCACCCGCTCGATCACGCGCGGGCTGATCTGCTGGTTCCCCCGGCCCAGGATGTACCCCTGCCCGCCGATAGGGGTGACGATGATTTTGGCCCTGCGCCCCTCCAGGAGCGCCAACAGTTGGGACTCGTTCACGTCGGCGGCGACGAGTTGCCCGTCGGCGACCACGTCCACGCCGATGAGCGTTTTCTCCACCCCCAACCTGTCCGCGATGGCGCGCGTCGTCGTCCCGGGGCCGATGATGTAGAGCAGGCCCGCTTCCATCCCGTCCACCACAGCGGCGGCGATTGCTCGCTGGGCCGTGCGCTCGCCGGGGGTGGTGGGCGTCTTGAGGCCCGGCAGGAACCGCTGTTGGAAAGGTATCCGGAGGTAGCCGCACAGCCGGGCCGAAACAATGCCGCGCCGGAAGGCTGCCTCGTCGAGATCCATCACCTCGGCTTCGCGCAGCGTGGTCACACTCCCCCGCAGGTACGCAGCGGCGAGAGCACCCGCGCTGCCCGGGTTGGCCCCAAAGACCGCCGAGTGGATCTTGACCCCCGCCGGAATGCCGAGCACCGGCAGCTTTTCGGCGACGGCGCTGTAAATGTCCCTGGCCGTGCCATCTCCCCCGGCAAAGAGCAACAGGTCTACCCCCAGCCGCGCCATCTCGCGGGCGGCGGTTATGGTATCCTGCGCCGTCGTCCCGCCCGGCCTGGCCGTGCCAATGACCACAGGGGCAAATCCGCACGCTCTGGCCGCGTCCGCCCCCATCTCGCTGGGGCAGGTGACGAGCTCGAACCCGTCTGCCGGTTCGAGCCTTTCCAGCGCCTGAATGGCCCGCTCCTGCGAGCGGGGCACAGCGCCCAACGCCAGCGCCCGCCGTTGGATCTCTGCGCCGTCGCTGCCCTTGAGTCCCACCCGGCCGCCCAGTCCGGCGACGGGGTTGATGATCAGGCCCAACCTTTTTTCTCCTGCTTTCTTTACAATGGTCACAACATCAGTGCGCTGAAACAAAAAGCCATCCCTCGAAAAACTCGGGATGACTTGGGCCATGCAGAAATCTAAATCCCCCTAGTAGACTTCTTCGTGAGTCCCAACCGTCTCCAGGAGGATAGCTTCACTTCCTTCATACTGAACAAACCTAAAGATAATTCTGAGATCATATCCCACACTACATGCCCAAGAGCCTTCCAGTTTTCCTTTCAGTTTATGAGTTCGCAGCCGTGGATGGAATGCATCCTGAGCCAGCAGTTCCAAAGTGTTCCGAACATCGTCGGCAACTTTGGGGTGCTTTTTTACTATCTTTCGAGCCGCCCGCACAAAAGAGCCGGAGCGCAACAAGAGCCGTCTCACGACAGTATCTCCGTCATCAGTTCATCCGGAGTCGCAGGGCGACAGTGTCCTGCCCGGAATTCTTCTTGAGCTTGCTGTATTTCTCCAGCAAGCTCTTCCCGCCGCTGCTCAATGATGCGTCGCTGCACCACATCTACCAGTGTCTCTTGCTCTCCTAAAGACAACCCATCTAC
>CAYNVC010000155.1:0-6615 GCA_964400615.1 uncultured Anaerolineales bacterium
ACGAGTACCGATTGAACGCCTGCGGCTCCCCCGCCCCCGGCACCACCGTATCCGCGCTGACAAACCGCCCCAGCCGCGCGTGCATAAAAAGCAGCCCGGTCCAATAATTTTACCCGGCCCGGATGGGCCTTTGCTGTGTTGCCTCTGCTGCTTCCTCTTCCCCCTCTGTCACCGGCCAGAGCTTGTCCGGATCGTCAATGTGGTCAATGAACAAGACCCCATCGCAGTGATCAATTTCGTGCTGAAAGACGCGCGCCAGGAGGCCGCTGGCCTTGACGCGCAACTTTTTCCCGCGCGTATCGAATCCTTTGACGGTGACGGAATAATGACGCTCCACCTCTCCGACCAGGCCGGGGACAGAGAGACAGCCCTCGACACCCTCTTCCACCTCACGAGATACACGAGCCAGTTGGGGATTGACGACCGCGTAGAGCTGCCCCGAATTGCCGTTTTTGTCTTCCTCCCCTTCCTCTTCGGGAGGCACCTGGACGATGATGACCCGCTCCGGCACACCCACCTGGATGGCGGCCAGACCGATTCCGTTGGCAGAGTGCATCGTTTCGAGCATATCGTCTACGAGTTGCCGTAGGGCCGGATCAAAACGCCGCACACGGTGCGAGTGCTCGCGCAACAGTGGATCGTCGTAAATTACGATTGGGCGGATGGACATGGTCAAGTCTCCTGGGGCGGGGTAGTAGCGAGTTGGGGAGCCGGGGGCGACGAATGGCGCACCTGGTCGTAGACGGAAAACCAATCGAGCAACTCGGCCTGGTGGCGTTCGAGCTCCTCCTTGCGCTGCCGGCTCTGGAAAGCCTCTACGCGGCGGAATATCTCGTTCTGCACGCTGCGTGGATCCTTGACCCGGTCGAATGTAAAAGCGCCGGCGCCGGCCGTCTCGACCGTCACCGAGCCATAGTTCAAGAGTTTAGCCACAAAGCCGGGAATTTCCAGGTTGATGTTCTGAATCACGTCCAGACTGGCCTCCCGCCGGTCCTCGCGCAGATAAAACGGCAATCGCTCGACGTCAATGATGCGCGTGCTCGTCACCTGATAAGTGTCGTTTTGCCAATCGTCGAACTGCCACAGCCACCAGGGAAAGAGAAACACGAGCGCCGTGCTGTAGCCGATCAAGATTGGCATCGCCTTTTCTGGTTGATCGAGCACTGTCCAAATTGCAACGACAGTGGCCGCGACGATGAGCAACGTGGGAGGCGCAACCGGTACTATCAGAGCGACCCAGTGCTTGCGCCAGGTGATGGTATCCCCGTGTTCGGAGCGCAGGGGGGGCAGAAAATAAGTGAAAACGCGGGTGGCCGCCAGGAGCCAGGAGGGGGGCGTGAGCCTGAAACGGCGTTTCTTGGGAGGAGTGGGCTGGGCAGTAACCGGTTCCTCCGGGGATGGGATACCAAAGTGACGCCGCATCACGTCGCGCAGCGAAGACAACTCTTCGGCCCTGGCCCAGGATTGCACACGTTGAATCTGCTCGAGAATCGCATCCTGTACCCCCGCCGGATCCGAAACCTCACGAAAGACCACGTGCCCCCGCTCCCCGGCCGTCTCGATGACCAGATCGCCAAAATTGTATATCTGAGCCAGCGCCCCCTCTTGCGACAACTGGACGTTCTGCACGGCACGCAATGGGGCCTCGGCGCGAGATTCGCGGATGAGAAAGACGCGCTCCTCGTGCACCACCCGCTTGCTCGTCACCACATAGTTGTCGTTCTCGTGATCCAGGTACAAGTACAGAATAAAGAGCAGGGGGAACAGCCCCAGAAACACACCTGCGATCAGCGCCGCCGGCCCCCCGCCGTTGAACCCCCAATACCCAAACCCAACCACGTCCACCAGGAGAACAAAGATGGGGAAAATGATGTTGCGTACCAACACCAGCCCGTGCTTGTGTGTGTGGACGATTACAATCTCGTCCGGGTCCTGCCATTTGAAATTGCGAGCGTGCCGCTTTCGCTCGACTGCGGGACTCATCTTGAGAGCCTTGAGTATCGCCGGCCGCTCACTCAACAGTTGATCCAGGTCTTCCCTGGTCAGAGAGAGAAGCGTGGCATCTCGCACGACCTCGACCGAGGCATCGCGCCGTTCGCCTAGCAGGAGCGACGTTTCACCAAAGAAATCCCCCGGCCCCAGCCGCGCGACATCCTGCCGTATCCCCTGCGGATTCACGTGCAGAACGCGCAACTCGCCACTTTCGACCAGGTAGGCCGTGTGACCAGGTCGCCCCTGGCGGCAGATCTCGCTCCCCGCCGGGTGTGACGTGCGCTTGACCAGCCCGGCAAGCGTTTTGAGGTCTCTTTTGCTCAGGTTGGCAAACAGCGGAATTTGTTTGAGTTGATTTACCAGATCGGACATACTCATTCCTCGACCACAATTGTAGCACATTCTGAGTGAGAGGAAAAGTGGCAACGTTCACCACATTTCCCCCACCCGTTCATAATTTCTTCACAGGTTTGTGGCATACTAGGGTCGAAGAAGACAGAATGACATACGGAGGTGTGGTTGTGCAAAACAGCAAGCCGATTATCAGAACAAGTGTGAATCAGGTCGCCCAACTGTTCGTGGGGCTGGTCCTGTTCGCCCTGGTGACTGGCCTCTGGGCCTACCTCTGGGTTTCGTCACCGCCTGTCTTTTAACAAAACAAAAGGAGGTGAGAGAGATGTCCAGAAAATGGATTCTGTGGCGAGTGCTGGCGACGGTAATCCTCGCCGGTCTGCTGATCGCAGGCGGCGCGGCGATTTATCACGCTGGCTGGTCTCAAGGATACGGGGCCGGTCAACTTGCGACCTGGGGAGAGGAAGGCACACCGTTGCCCTACCCGCTCCATAGATTGGGCTATCCTGAGATGCACCTGACGCCTTTCCTGTTCGGCGCGGGGCTGCTCAAAGTCGCGTTGGGACTGGTGTTCCTCGCCGTGATCCTCAAACTTGCCCGCTTTGTCATCTGGGGCACGGCTCTTCGTCCCGCGATGTATGGTTCGTGGCGCGGCCCGTTCGCCTGTGGCCCGCGCGACGTGCGCCGCTACCACCGGTATTGGCACGGCCCTGTACCACCCTGGCGCTGGGACGAATCACCCGTGGATGAAACCGAGGCAAACGACAACGAGGCAAAATAACACACGTGACGTGGGGATGGGCGCACTGCACTGTCGAGAGGTGCGCCCATCCTCAGACATTGTAAGGAGGAACTGTGAAAAGTAAAAAGGCATCACCGCTCACGTACTTGTTGATTTCCATACTGGCTATGGCAGCGCTCCGCCTCTTGCTCCCGGCGGCGACGGTAATTCCCGCACCGTGGAACGTTCTCGGCCTCATTCCGCTGGCGCTCGGAGTGATCATCAACATCAGCGCCGACAACGCTTTCCGCCAGGCTGGGACAACCGTCAAGCCGTTTGAAGAATCAAATGCCTTGCTCACGAGTGGGGTGTTTCGGCTCAGTAGAAACCCAATGTACCTCGGATTTGCGCTGATTCTCGTCGGAGTAGCGATTATGCTCCAGGCCATAACGCCCTGTCTCGTCGTCCCCATTTTCGTTATCCTGCTGGACGTGGTCTTTATAAGAGTCGAGGAAAAAATGATCGCGGCCAGGTTCGGGCGAGATTGGTTAGAGTACAAAGAGCAGGTGAGACGTTGGATATAGACCAACTGGCATTTGCATATTCACGCTGTTTGTGATAAAAAGACAGTATGCACGAAACAATTCTCGTCGTAGACGACGAACCGAAAATAGTCGAACAGGCGCGGGACTATCTCGAGCGCGGCGGGTTTCGCGTCATCACTGCCGGCGACGGCGTGACCGCGCTGGCCCAGGCGCGGCGCGAGCGGCCCGATCTGGTCGTGCTCGACCTGAACCTGCCAGGGATGGACGGCCTGGATGTCTGCCGGGCGCTGCGGCGCGAGTCGGATGTGCCGATCATCATGCTCACCGCCCGCGTGGACGAGACCGACCGGCTTATCGGCCTGGAGCTGGGCGCGGACGATTACATTACCAAACCGTTCTCGCCGCGCGAACTGGTGGCCCGCATCCGGGCGGTGTTCAGGCGCGTGCAGGGTGGAGTTCGCACACCGGGGCTAATCCGGGCCGGCGACCTGGAAATTGACCTGCCAGGCCACCGCGTCACCCGCGCCGGGGAGCAGATTCACCTCACCCGCAGCGAGTTCGACCTGCTTGCCCTGCTGGCCCAGCACCCGGGGCAAACCTTTACCCGCGCCCAGCTTTTGGACCGGCTGCACGGCGTGGCATACGATGGGTTCGACCGCAGTGTGGACGCTCACATCAAGAACCTGCGCCGCAAGTTAGAAGTCCATCCGGCCGAACCACGCTACGTGCTCACCGTCTACGGGGTCGGGTACAAATTCAACGCCGAGGTGTGATCTTGAGACAATACCATCACCGGCATCGAGCGCCGTCCCCACCGTGGGGACACCGGCGCGACGGCGCTTGTCCGCCGGCGTGGCGTCGCAGACGCTGGCTTCTCTTCCGGCGCTTTGTCGGCGCTTTTGGCCTGATGGTTCTGCTGACACTGGGCGGCATAGCGGCGTTCGCGTTCTTGCTCTCTCACTTGTTTGTAGGCGGCAGGCGGATGGTAGCCCTGGCGTGGGGCGGAGGCTGCACGCTCTCGCTGGCACTGCCGCTGCTGGCCGTGGCCCTGGCGGTGCGGGCTTTTCGAGACCTGGCTACCCCGCTGGCCGATGTGATGACTGCTGCCGACGCCGTGGCCGGCGGTGATTTGAGCGTGCGCGTGCCGGAGCGCGGGCCGGGCGATTTTCGCCGCATGGCGATCTCGTTCAACCGCATGGCCGAGGAGCTGGAACGAGCTGACTCGCGACGGCGCAACCTCACCGCCGACGTGGCCCACGAGCTGCGCACCCCGTTGCAAATAATTCAGGGCAACCTGGAGGGCATCCTCGATGGCGTGTACGAGCCGACGGTGGAGCGCGTCGAGGCTACGCTGGACGAAACCCGTCTCCTGGCGCTGCTGGTGGAGGACTTGCGGGTGCTCTCGCTGGCAGAGGCCGGGCAGTTGCCGCTGACACTGGAGCAGGTGGACGTGGCCGAGTTGTTGAACGATACGCTCACCAGCTTTAGCGGTCAGGCCCAAGCAGCCGAGCTTGACCTGCGTATCGAGATTGAGGATAATCTACCGCCCATCACCGGCGACGTGGCACGTCTGGAACAAGCACTGGGCAATTTAATGTCCAACGCCCTGCGCCATACGCCGGCCGGTGGAGTGATTACGCTTGGGGCGAGGCCGGTAGATCGAGGCATACGCATCTCGGTGAGCGACTCGGGGGAGGGCATCCCGGCCGGGGATTTGCCCTACGTCTTTGATCGTTTCTGGCGCGGCGACCGCGCCCGCTCCCGTAGCGGCGGAGCGAGAAGCGGGCTAGGGCTGGCTATCACCCGGCAATTGATAGAGGCCCACGGCGGCACCATCGGCGTCGAGAGCGAGTTGGGCCGGGGGACGACGTTCACCATCGAGCTGCAAGTGGGCGAGTCGTTGCCTTCCCGCCTGCTAAACGAACGGATAACGTAGCGCAGCCGTCCAGCCGGCGGCGATAAATCGAGGTAAAATAGGGCCAAACTGCGACGCATTCAACACGTGCGTCGCATTTGATTGGAGGCAAGGGTAATGATGCCCAGGATCAGTTGGCCCAGAAAAATCTCGTCAGGTTTGTTGCTCGTGTACGCTGCGCTGGTGATAGGTTGGGCCGTGGCACATCAGTTCGTCGGCGATGGCTATTGGCTGCTGGCGCTGTTCAATGGATTCGCGGTCTACCTGTTCGCGCCGCTGCCCCTGGCGGCGCTGCTGGCTCTGCTGGCCCGGAACCGCACTGCCTGGCTCGCCTGGCTCTCGGTTGCCCTGCTGTTCGGGGCGCTGTTCGGCGGTGACTTGCTGCCCCCGTCGCCGGTGGCCCGCGCCGGGAGCACCGATCCAGCCCTGACCGTGATGACCTACAATGTGCTCTACACCAACACCACCGCCGGCCCCATAGCGACCACCGTCATTGCAACCGCTCCCGATGTCGTCGCTTTTCAGGAGCTGACCTCGTCACTGGCGCAGCAACTGGAACGAGAGATCGGCACACTCTATCCCTACCGCACCCCGATGCACCCCGCCACCTGCTTTGCCGAGACCGCCATCTGGAGCCGCTACCCGCTCCGGGCCGAGCAGGTGGACGAGGAAATACTCTGCCGCGTCAGCATGGCCGTGGTCGAGATCGAGGGGCGGGCCGTGCGGGTGGTGGACGTGCACGCATGGCCGTACACCGGCCTTGACCGGGCTGCCGTGGAGCGCGGCTTCCGCTGGCGGCAGGAGCAAATCGAGTGGGTGCTCGGCCGGGTCGCGGGGCAACCGGAACCGCTCCTCCTGCTGGGCGATCTGAACTCGGCCCCGATGCACACGGTCTACCGGACTGTAGCGGCCTGCATGGTGGATAGTTTCCGTGAGGCCGGGTGGGGACTGGGGCACACCTTCCCGGCAACGGAAGGACGAGCCTGGAACATCCCGCGGCCTGGGCGGTTGGTGCGCATTGACCATATCTTTCACTCCGCCGCGTGGCGGGCCGAGGCGGCCTGGGTGGGCGAATGGGATGGTCAATCCGA
>CAYNVC010000156.1:0-2176 GCA_964400615.1 uncultured Anaerolineales bacterium
GCGAATTCAGCAAAAGGTTCTATGCCTTGAGTCTCGCAATCGCAGGTGCAACATTCTGGCCCATTCCTCCGGGCGAGCAAGGCGGGCAAATTCAATGAGTGACCCACAGGAAAGCAAGGTAGCAACCATTGCAATTGGCGTTCTGCTCCTGTTCGGTGTGTGCTGTTGTGGATCATTGAGGGTTTACAACGACCTTGGTTTGCTAGGAGTTGAATACGCAGTTCACAGAGTAGGAGCTGAGCCAGCCAATATCTCTGGTATAGCTGACTATATCAAGCAGTCAGTCGAAGTAGGAATGTCACGAGAGGAAGTTGAGCAAATTTTGGGTACAATAGCGTCGTTGGAGATTGCCAAGCGTGGGTCTTTGAGAGATGTTGGCTCAGGGCGGGGTGCCACGGCTTGTGATGAGATAAGGCTAAAATTCACTCCATTGCCTGGTCATGAGGAACGCATTATTGCTTGTTATGACAGTAGCGATGAACTTGTCTTAATGAAGTTTATGGGGTCCGACGTTCCCCCGCTAGATATATACAAGCCAGTACAAGAGTAGTTGTTCTATACCAAGTGCGGCGATGTTCACGCCACCGACCGGGCCGCCAACTCGACCGCCGACCCCTTCCGCCTGGCGACCTCGCCGGGCCTCAGTTGGACGGTTGAGCGCATGGAGGCAGAGTGGGTCGAAATACCGGACCTGATTCAGGGTATCGCCTACAGCCCTTTCCGCGATTGCCAGAATCCTCACACGGGGCCATTCCCAACCGAGCAAGAAATTCGTGATGACCTGGCGCTGGTCAGGCACATGGGCAATGCCATCCGCACCTACTCCTCCACCAATATCCAGAGGTTTATCCCCGTCTGGGCGCAAGAGGCGGGTCTCCGGGTAAGCGCCGGCGCGTGGCTGGGGCCAGATTTGGACGCGAACGAGGAAGAGATTGCCAACCTGATCGAGCTGGCGCACACGATGGACCTGGAATCGGTCATCGTGGGCAACGAGGTTCTGTTACGCGGAGATTTGACCGAAGAACAACTCGTAGATTACATTCAAAGAGTAAAGAATAGTATACCCGACAACATCCCGGTCACAACAGCCGAGATTGGGGGCGTTCTCCTCGATCATCCCCACGTGATCGAGGCGGTGGACTATTTGCTGGTCCACATCTACGCCTACTGGGACGGGCAGCCCATCGAGGGCGCAGCTCGCTACGTGGTGGATGAGTATCATTCCATCCAGGCAGCCAGCGCGGGCAAGCGCGTCGTGATCGGCGAGACCGGTTGGCCGTCGAATGGCCCGGCCAACGGAGCCGCAGTGCCGGGCCTGGGAAACCAGCGCCGTTTTCTGCGCGAGTTTGTCACATTGGCACAGCAGGAGGGGGTCGAGTTCTACTATTTTGCCACCTTTGACGAGCTGTGGAAGACAGAAGGAGGCGTTGGGCCATATTGGGGTATATTCTATCCCGACCGGCGCAATAAATACGACTTGCAGAGCGTACTGATCCCGCTTTCGGAGCAGCCGCAAAGCGCATCAATTGTAGAGCCAGCGGCTACCCCGAACGGTGAATCAGCCGCCGGTGCGGCTTTTTACGTCTACCTCAACTATGGCGCAGAGGAAAACGAGTTCGTGTCCAGTGGCTGGATGGGAGACATCTCGGCCATTCTCCTCGACGATTGTTTCCAGTGGGGAGACGACTGGGCGGACAGGGCCACCCAGGTACAATACATCCCAGACCCCAAAGATAAGGAAGGATGGGCAGGAATCTACTGGCAATATCCTGAAAATAACTGGGGAACCATGCCCCAGGGCCATGATTTGCGGGGCTATGCTCAACTGCGCTTTCGCGCCAAAAGCGACCGGGATGGGGACCAGGTCAAATTCTTCGTTGGAGGTATCTCGACAGGAACGTATCCCAGCTCGATTCCTGAACCGCTCTACGTCCGTGGATCGGATTCGGAGGGCTTTGTCACACTCGGCACCGCATGGCAAGAGTTTCACATCGACCTGCTGGGCGCCGACCTCAGCCACGTGATTGACGGCTTTGGGTGGGCGGCGGAGCGAAAGCGCTCCCCCAATGGCACGATCTTTTACCTGGATGACATCCGGTTCGATAAAGAGCCGCTTCCCCCGCTCACTCCTACGCCAATATCCACCGCCGCGTCGCCTCACCCAATCTACGTGGGC
>CAYNVC010000156.1:2276-6590 GCA_964400615.1 uncultured Anaerolineales bacterium
CGTGGGCAAGCCAACGAACTTTAACAGACCCGGTCGAGACCTGTCTGGCTATCAGACGCTCTCTCTCGAGTTGCAGGGGGCAGTCGGTGGGGAGCAAGTGTGGATAGGTCTGAAGGACAATACGGATCCCGACAACGGCAGGGAAACCAAGATGCCCGTGTCCAACCTCACTGCCGGCTGGCAAACCTTTACTTTCCCACTGTCAAGCTTTCGCACGACCAGCCTGGGTCGGCTTTACGTTGTGACCGAGTTCGTCTTCGAGTCGGGCACACCGGCCGAGACCGTTTGCTTTCGCAACATCCAGTACCTGCCCTAGTTCTGTGTGATCAGACCTTGTTCCGAGTCTCCAGCCACGGGCCTGATCTGGCGTCACGCCGAGAGTTGCGCCTTTTTGACCCGTTTGGCGTGTTTGCCCCGCTCCTCCGTATCGAGGATGCGCTTACGGATGCGGTAGTGTAGCGGGGTCACTTCCAAAAGCTCGTCGTCGGTCAGATATTCTATGGCCTCGTCCAGGCTCATCTGGCGCGGCGGCGTCAGGCGCTCGTCTATCTCGCGGAACGAGGTACGCATATTCGTCAATTGCTTTTTCTTGCACACATTGACCGACAAATCACCAGAGCGTTGATGCTCCCCCACCACCATGCCTTCGTATGCCTCCACGCCAGGTTCAACGAACAACACACCCCGCACCTGGGCGTTCTTCAGGCCAAACCGGGTGCTGATGCCCCTCTCCCACGCAACCAGAGAGCCGTTCGGACGAGGTTTGATCTCTCCTGCCAGGGGCAGGTAGCCGTGGAACAAGGTGTGTAACACGCCTGTACCCCGCGTAGCGGTCAAAAAACGGTATCGAAAACCCAACAAGCCCCGGGTCGGCACGAGATAAGTCAGGCGCACACTGTTCTCCTGGGTGTTCACCATGTCCAACATCTGCCCGTGGCGACTGCCCAGCATCTCGACCACCACCCCTAGCGTATCCGAACTGGTCTCGATGTAAACTTTTTCATACGGCTCTAGCAATTCTCCCTGCTCCCCCTGGCGCAGGAGCACCTCTGGGCGCGAAACCTGAAACTCGTACCCCTCCCGGCGCATCGTCTCGATCAAGATCGCCAGGTGCAATTCTCCCCGCCCAGAGACCGTGAACGTGTCGGCGTTGTCGGTTTCGGCGACCCGCAAGGCCACGTTGCGGCGCAATTCGTCGAACAGCCGCGCCCGCAATTTACGCGACGTTCCCCAGCGCCCCTCGCGCCCTGCCAGGGGAGAAGTATTCACGCCAAAGGTCATTCTCACCGTGGGTTCTTCGATGTGGATCGAGGGCAGCGCGACCGGATGATCGGGGTCCGCCAGCGTCTCCCCTATCGAGATGTCTTCCAGCCCGGCGAGCACGACGATTTCTCCGGCCCGCGCCTCGTCTACGGCGATGCGCTTTAGCCCCTGGTGAACGTACAAATACCTGGCTCGTTCGGGCCACACCTGGTCGCCAGTCGTTATCCGAGCGATTGGCTGGCCGACTTGCAGACGGCCGGCGAAAATGCGCCCGACGGCTGTCACGCCGCGATACTCGTCGTATCCGAGAGTTGTTACCAACATTCGAAAAGGAGCGTCCAGGTCAACTCGCGGGGCCGGGAGATGACGCAGGATCGTGTGGAAGAGGGGTTGCAGGTCTGGCCCCAGATCGGGGGTCAACCCAGATTGACCAGTGACGGCGTTGGTGTATACCACCGCAAAATCCGCCTGCTCGTCGCTGGCGCCCAACTCGATGAACAGATCAAAAGTCTGATTCAGCGCCCGGTCAGGGTCGGCATTGCGCCGATCCACCTTGTTGATGACGACGATGGCGCGATGATTCATCTCGAGCGCTTGTTTGAGCACAAAGCGGGTCTGCGGCATGGGGCCTTCGGCCGCATCCACCAACAGCAGGACGCCATCCACCATATTCATCACCCGTTCGACCTCGCCGCCAAAATCGGCGTGACCGGGCGTGTCCACAATGTTGATCTTGACTTGTTCCTTTGTGTCGGGGTCCAAAATGGTGATAGCCGTATTCTTGGACAGGATGGTGATACCGCGCTCCCGTTCGAGATCGTTCGAGTCCATCACACGTTCGGCGATTTGCTGGTTATCGCGAAACACCCTGGATTGCTTCAACAACCCGTCTACGAGCGTGGTCTTGCCATGATCCACGTGAGCGATGATGGCGATATTGCGCAGGTCGGTTCGTTCAGTTAACATCGAGTCTTTAGGGCCTCTGTTTATTTGCGCGTGACCGTGCCGGTTTGCGTCCAGACCGCGCCGCCGACCGGGAACGGGCCGTATAACTGCGCCCCTGGCTACGGCGGCGGGATGGCGTCTGGCGCGGCTGGTTCGAACGGCGCTGCGAGGAATAGCTCTCTGGCCTGAAATCGCCATAGTCGAAATCAGGCGCCCGCCGCCGTTCGATTGGCGCCCCCAGTATTTTTTCAATCGCGCGCACCATCTGGCTATCCTCCTCCGAGACGAACGTGTAGGCTTCGCCGGTTTGGTCTACGCGACCGGTGCGCCCAATGCGGTGCGTGTAGGCGTCCACCGTGTTGGGAATGTCAAAATTGATCACGTGCGTGATCTGCGTCACGTCTATGCCGCGTGCGGCGATGTCGGTGGCAACCAAAATGTCGTATTTACCGTCGCGAAAGCCATTGATCGCCCGCTGGCGCTGATTTTGTGACATGTTGCCCTGCAACGCCGACGCCCGGTACTTGCGCTTTACCAGGTCACGCGCCAGGTTGCGGGCGCGGTATTTTGTGCGCGTAAAGATCAGCACGCGCCCCGTGCTCGTCTGCGATAATAGAGACAACAAGAGCTTTTTCTTGAGATTGTTGGGCACGGGGTAGAGCGCGTGCGACACCGTCTTGGCCGGCGCGATCACGCCGATCTGCACGGTGGTCGGATCGTGGAGGATGTTATCCGCCAGCGCGCGAATATCGTCTGGCATAGTGGCCGAGAAAAAGAGCGTCTGCCGTTTGGCAGGCAAACGTTTGATGATGCGCCGGATGTCCGGCAGGAACCCCATATCGCACATACGGTCGGCCTCATCCAGCACCAACACCTCGACGTGCGATAGATCAATACTGCCGTCGCCGAGCAGATCGAGCAGACGGCCCGGACAGGCAACGACGATCTCAGCGCCGCGCCGCAACGCTGCGACCTGGGGGCCTTTGCCCACGCCGCCATAGATAGAGACACTGCGCACCCTGGTGTTTTGGCCCAACTCGATGCTCATCTGATGAATCTGTTCGGCGAGTTCGCGCGTGGGAGCGACGATGAGAGCGCGTACCTGGTGCAAGGGGCCTTGCGTCAGCCGTTGCAGAATGGGCAGGAGAAAGGCGGCCGTTTTACCGGTGCCGGTCTGCGCCAGCCCCAACACGTCGCGCCCCTGGAGCACGACCGGGATAGCCCGCTGCTGGATTGGGGTCGGTACGGTATAACCGACGGTTTTGATAGCAGCGCCGATGCGCCGGTCGAGAGAAAATTGTTCGAAATTCATAGAGATTACTCCTTGATTATAGAGCCTGGCTCGATCCATCTGCGTTTTTCTGCGTCGGTCTGCGTCCCTGGACAAAAGAATTTAAATTTGCCAGACTCGAATAGTGTTTTGTAAATTATTTTGCCCGTTACGTGACAAATCGCCTGTTTGTGGAAACAAACAGGCGATCTGGTCGTTTCAGGATGGTACGCCACTGTGATAATTTCTATGGCGAACCCGGCACACTCGAGAGATTTTGATCCAAAATCCTCACGTGCGCCCAAACAAGTGCATCATACAGCATCACCTGTTATTTGTCAAGAATCTTGTCACTCGACGTTTGTTCATCAGTGTGACTTGTCACATTCCACCGCTGCCGGGCCGGCGTCGCGCCCACCTCTGGCAGGGCGGTCAACCCTGCCGCGTGCGTGACCACCTCCACCGGCCAGGTGCGGCCAGTTCACGCCAGTAGCAAGCGTCGCCCAGGGCAAGTGTGATCGTGGTCGTGCCGGTGGAGAACCCGTTCCAGCACATAGACGGCCTGCCAGACGTATCTACCGTCCGCTGGTCGGACAGTAATTTGCCCAGAACACGAGATTGAATATACTACTGGACACTGGCGTTTTTGTTCGTAGTGACGGCTTCAGCCGTCCAAAAGGCTCAAAAGCGGCTAAAGCCGCTACTACGAACCCCCATATCTAGCGTTTTTATCGTCGTCTACCCCAAGATATGGGTATTCTGAAAATTTGCCAGACTCCAGTAACGCAGAAAAACGCAGATTGATCAAGCCAGGTCTGCGAAAGTCGGCGTTAGTC
>CAYNVC010000157.1:0-6586 GCA_964400615.1 uncultured Anaerolineales bacterium
TACTTTTACTCTGACCTATCACAGCGACACGGGGTGGGCCACGATGTTGGCCGTCTCGCCCATCACGCTGGCCGCCCAGACCAGCACGACTGTGCAGGTGGTGGTGGGCGTGCCCGCCGCTGCGACCAATGGTATGCAAGATACCACGATCATTACCGCCACGTCGCCGAACGCGCGGGCTTATGCCGGGGACGTGACGGATGTCGTCACCGGAACCGTGGGCGATCTGGCCGTGGACAAGCGGGCGGACGTGGAGGGGGTCAGCCCCGGTGGGGCGGTGCGTTTCACCATCGCCGTCACCAAGACCGGTTCGCTGACCGGCACGCTGCTCTTGACCGATACCGCCGTGCCCACCGCTGCCCTGGCGACGTGGGAACTACCCGCCAATTGCGGAGGTGTGACGAACACCGGCGTGATCACGTGCGCGTGGAACCTGCCGCTCAACGGCTCGACCTTTACCAAAACGTTCGACATCGTCGTCACGACCACGGAGGTTTACTCTGGGTTGTTGGTCAACAAGGCCGAGGTCAGCGCGGACAACGTGGTGATAGAAAAAGATTACGGCAACAACGAGGATCAGGTAGCGGTGGCGGTATCAAATAGAAAGATATATCTGCCGCTGGTGATGAAGAATCATTGAGGTAAAGAACCCAGGTTTTTTCAAACCTGGGTTCTCTTTTTACTGACTCGTCCGCTCCAACACCATCAAGTGCGAAAGACCCAAGAGGCGCAGCGGGGTACGTTCCAAAGCATAAGTGAGACCCTTCACAGCCCGCCCCACCCCCGGAGCGCGCGCGACGATGTTATCGTAGCCGGGAAAAATTTGGGTGTGGTGGACGATGCGCACGGGGAGACCGTCAAAGAGACGGCGCAGCCCGGCAGCGGTGTAGGCCCGCACGTGAGGAGCCAGCCGGTCACGCAGCGGCGTGGGCAGCCAGTTGACCAGCGGCACATTGCCAAAGTGGTACCGTCCGCGCCAAAAGATGCCGTGCGTCTCAAAGGGATAGAGCCGGTTGGGGACAAAGACGACGATACGACCACCGGGGCGGGTGACGCGCACCATCTCGCCCACACAAGCGCGGTCATCGGAGACGTGCTCCAAAACCTCGTGCGAAAAGAGGACGTCAAAGCTGCAATCGGGGAACGGCAGCCGCTCGCCCGGCGACTGCACCACCCCGGCGGCCCGCTTCCCCACCTGCGCCGCCCGTTCGAGCTCGATCTCGACCCCAAAGACGTGCGGCGTCTCGCGCAGAAAGGCCGCCGTGTACATTCCCACGCCACAACCCACGTCGAGCACGCGCCGGCCCGCCAGCTCTGCCCGGCGGAGCACCATCTGGAAACGCCGCTCCTGCCCCGCCCGCCAGACGTAGGAGGGGTGGCCGCGCGTAGCAGCTTTGTCCTCCATCACTTGCGCTCTCCCACGTGCAGCGCGACCGTGCCCAGCATCAGCGTCCGGTGCTGGACGTTCTGCAACCCCACGCGCTCCATCACGGCCTCTAGTTCGTCCGGTTTTAGAAATTGCTCCACCGAGCGGGGCAGGTAGCGATAAGCGGCGGGCTGGCCGCTCAACACTCCCATTATGGGAGGGGCCAACCGGGCAAAGTAAAACCGAAACAGTTCCCGGAAAACCGGCGTCTGCGGCCAGGTCATCTCCAGGCAAACCACTCGCCCGCCCGGTTTGACCACGCGGGACTGCTCGGCCAGCGCCCTCTCCACGTCGGGGACGTTGCGCAGCAGGAACGCGCTCACCACGCCGTCAAAGCGCCCGGCGGGGAAAGGCAAACGGAGACCATCTCCCTGCGCCCAGTTTATCCGGGCGGCGTCCGGCTTGCCCCACCCCGCCCGGATCATCTCTGCCGCCGGCTCCACCCCCACGGCAATGGCGTCCGGCCAGCGGCGCAGCAGTGCCAGCGACATATCGCCCGTCCCGGCCCCCACGTCGAGCACGAGCGCCCCGGCAGGCAGCTCGAGCGCCGCAGCGGCGGCACGCCGCCAACCCTGGTCGCGCCCCAGCGACATCAAGTGGTTCAGCGTATCGTACCGGCGGGCTACTCCGGCAAACGAGAACGAGCGGTCTATCGCAGCCACCCCACCACGCCCTGGATGACGTACCCCAGCGTCATCAGCAGGCCGGTCAGCAGGTGTATCCGGATTGTCCCGGCGTTGGCCGGGACGAGTTCCTGGGGGTGGTCATAGTGGACGCGGGCCACACGGTACGCTTTCAGCGCCAGGGGGGCGGTCAAGAGGCCCAGCAAGGCAAAGGGCATCACCGCGCCGCAAGCGACTCCGGCGATCAGTGAGAGATAAACCGTCACCAGGGCCAGCCCGTAGAGAGTGGCAGCCCGCTCCCGGCCCAGCCGCACGACCAGATGGTTCTTGCCCACCGCCGCGTCGGCCCGCATATCCTGGAACTGGTTGATCCATACGATCAGTGTGCAGAGCAGCCCAACCGGCAGCGAGGCGATCACCGGTTTCCAGGAAAACGTCTGTGTCTGGACATAGTAACTGCCCAGCACCATCAGTGGGCCAAAGCTCAGCCCAATCAACAACTCGCCCAGCCCTTTGCCCGCCAGCCGGAAAGGAGGCGCGGTGTAAAAGTATCCGGCAAAGACGCCGACGATCCCCAGCCACAGCACCAACGGGCCGCGCACGAGCGTCAGCAACAGCCCGATCAGCCCGCCGAGGACGAAAAAGCCAATTCCCTGCCACAGGAAGGTCTTGGGTTTGACCAATCCCATCTGGATCAGGCGACTGCCGCCGGTGAAGGGGTTGACGAACTCGGTGTTGACCTCATCCGATCCCCAGACGTGATCGAAATAGTCGTTGGTCATATTGGTGCCGGCGTTGAGGCAGATAGCGCCGACGAGCGTCAGCAAAAAATACCACAAGTTGAATTCACCCGTCAACACCCAGGCGACGGCAGCACCCAACGACACCGGTACCAGATCGGCGGTAAAGAACGGGGCACGCAGTTTGACGACCCACAAAGGCGGCATCTTGGCAGTTGGTTGACTTGCACTCATAAGCGTATTACCTCCAAATTTGATTTTTCACCTCAATGGCGGCACTATACCACAAAGAGAACTTTTTGCAACCGGCGCACCGGATCGCGGCCATCTTGGCCGCATGTGTTCCACAACCCCATCCTGGCCGCACGGATGCGGGCAGGATGCCCGCGTTCCCAGCCGGGCCACATGCGACCGCACCGGATCGCGGCCATCCTGGCCGCATGCGGGCGCGGACGCCCGCGTCCCCAGCCGGGCCACATGCGAGCGCACCGGATCGCGGCCATCTTGGCCGCATGCGGGCGCGGACGCCCGCGTCCCCAGCCGGAACTTGCCATCCGGCGCAAAAAAAGGACGCACGCACCTGCGGCCTCGCCTCGCGCGCGCGTTGCACATCTAAAAATACTGGTGTATACTATCCCCTATATTTCGCACCCTGACAAGGAGACGTTTCATTTCAGTTGGGGCCAAGCCGCACCGGCCTGTAAGAGCCGGTGCTGGTGACCTGGCAGAGCCGGTGCTGGATACACCGTGGGGTAAAGCCCCCAGCGCCGCCTGTTCACGGCGGCGCGACGCGACACGGCGCATCTGCGTCATCTGCGTTTGCCCGCGTCCAGCCCAGCGCAGCCCGACCCCGCGCCGCCCGTTCACGGCGGCGCGGCGCACACGGAACTCGTTTGAAACACACCACAACGACAAAGGTGGAGGAAAATGTTCACGAGACTCATCAACTGGTTTACCGTAGAGCCAGCCGTCAGCACGTTGATGGTCACGACGGCTGTCGTACTGTTCGGCACAGCATTCCGGGCGCGTGAGGAGACATCGGGAGACCTGTGGCCCTGGGTGCGGCGTATAATCGAGGCCTCGGTGGGAGCGGTGTTGTTCATCGGCCTGTTGTGGGCATTTCGGGCCATCCTCAACGACAACGTCGCCACATTTCACTCCACCCACGGCAGCGCCTCAGAAACAAACCAATACAGCGCATGGTCAATTTGGGGACGGCCACACACACAGGTCGAGTTGACCGTCAACCACTCGCGCGAGGTCGAGATCGAGGAAGAAATCCCACGCGACGACCCCACGCAACCGCCGCTCTACCGGAAGGTGACAGAGCGCCAAAACGTGCCACAAAACAGCATCGTCGGCTTTGACGGCAACGTCGAAATGTACCTGAGCGAGCGCGAGAAAGGATACGCGCTCTACAGCGGCTACATCATTGACGTGACGCTGGATTACGACATCGTGAACGACTCAGCTTTTGAGACCGACGCCACGTTCACCTTCCCTCTCACGCCGGGGCAGACACTTTTCGAGAACTTTGTCATCAAAATGGATGGCCGCGACCTGACCTCCGACCTGCGCTTTGGGCAGGACGTGGTCTCCTGGACAGCGAAAATGAAACCCCACCAACAGAGCCAGGTGATCATCACCTACTCGTCGCGCGGGATGGACTATTTCTACTACCAGATTCCGGTCCAGCGCGAGATCAACAACTTTATCCTCACCCTCACCATTGACCGGCTGCCCGTTTCGTTGCTGAACTATCCCTATGGCGTCATCACCCCCACAGAAATCAAACCCACCAGCGACGGGCGCGGCTCAATTCTGACCTGGGAACTGGATCACGCGATCACCGTCGCCGGGATGGGAGTGGCCCTCATCCAGCCGCAACAACCGGGGGCGCAGGTACTGCGCGTGCTGGCAATTTCCCCCTACGCCCTGACTCTGCTCGGCGCAATGCTGGCGCTGACTATGCTCATCTGGGGCCTGCCGGTGCGTTTTCTCGACCTGGCGCTGCTTTCGGCAGTGTACACGATGCAGTTTCTGTTGATGGCGGCCATCAGCGACTATTTCTTTGGATTTTGGGGAGCGTTGGCCGTTGGCGCAGCGTTGACGCTGTTCCTTTCATATCTGCTGTTCCGTAAACTGCCCTCCCGCCCCCTGCGCATCATCATCTACACACTGACAGCGTTCTTTACCGTCGTCTACCCCCTCTCCGGCCTGGTGACTGAGCTGGCCCAGCAAAATGCCTTCAATATGCTCCTGCAAGCGGCGCTGATCCTGTACATCACCATCCTGTCGCTCTACGTGAGCAGCCACAAACCCACCGACAACCCCCCGGCAGCCTGATTCGCTCATGAGCTACGCCAGAGGACTGTTGGAAAGCTGGTTCTACCGCGAACCCGGCGCCGGACTGTGGCTGGTGGCGGTGACGGTATTGCTCTTTGCCTCGTTCGCCCGTTCGCACAGCGGCGACGAGCCTCCCCTGACCTGGGGACGCCGTTTGATAGAGTCACTCGTCCGGGCGACGCTGTTCGCCGCCCTGCCGGTGATGTCCTATTCCCTGTTGGACAACGACCGCGCCGCTTTCTACCAGGTGTGGGGGCCGTTCACCAGCGCCGGAAGTTGGAGCAACCAGAACTGGCTCGAGTGGCAAAACCTCTATGGCGGCGATTACATACAACGAGACTTGCAGGTGACGCAATACGCCCTGGTCGAAACGCAGCAGCTCGTAAAACCAGATGACCCGTCTGCACAACCGTCGTATCGCAACATCAAAATGGAACGCCCCATCTCGCAGAACAGCATCACCGGATTTCGGGGGCAGGTGTTCGTGAGCCTGAGCGCCCCCTCCCACCAAACCGACACATTCAACACTTTTACACTGTCCGCCCGGTACGAATACGACATCACCAACCCCACAGATACAGAGACACGCGCCAGGTGCAGTTTCCCACTCTCGGCGGACGCCAGGCTTTACCGGGATGTCCAGATCCGGGTAAACGGTGTTCAGGTTCCATCCTGGCGCATCGTCTCGGGCGCAATCACCTGGGACGAGCACATAGAGCCGGGGGAAACGGACGTCGTCTCCATTCACTATGTCACCCAGGGCACAAACAGATTCGCCTTCGAGATTCCAGAGCCGCGCGACGTGACCAACTTTGAACTGACTGCCGCGGTGGATACTTGTAACTATTGGGCGCTCACAGAGCCGGACAACGGCGGCGTCCAATTGAACATCGAAACCAGGGGTTCTTACGACCTCGTCACCTGGACAATTGAACATTCCATAATTGCGCCGCGCCTGCACGTGGCCCTGCGCGAGGGGTGGCCCTACGCACCCCGTCACGAAACAATTGCGATTCTGCCTTACGCCGCCCGCGCCTCGATTCTGTTCCTCTCCCTGGCAACACTGACTCTGCTGATCTGCGGCACGCCGGTCAGCTTGCGGCAAATAGCGCTACTGGCCGGACTGTTTACCATCCCCCACCTGATATTGATGACAGGGGGTATTCCAGCCCCAAAATTCATCACCCCGTCCCAGCTGGCGGGCTACCAGGCGAAAATGTTACCCGTGATCTCGATCCTGCCGCTGGCGCTGGCATTTTTCACCCTGCGCAGGTTAGAGCGCCTGCCGCTGGTGTTGATCATGGTGCTCATGCCGTTTTTCAGCGCCGGATACCCATTCGCCGGACTCTTGGAGGAACGAGTGCGCAACGCATTCGAGGGAATAGTCCAGGCAGCGATGATCGCCTACATCTTTGCGCTGACACTCTACGTCCGCGTTCTGCAAGCTCCGG
>CAYNVC010000158.1:0-6557 GCA_964400615.1 uncultured Anaerolineales bacterium
CGGGAGGTACACGCCCTGCGCGGCGTAGACCTGGAGGTGCCGGAGGGCTGCTTTGTGGCGCTGCGCGGCCCCTCCGGCTCCGGCAAGACCACGCTCATCAACTGCATCGGCGGGCTGGATCACCCCACCTCCGGCCAGGTCTACCTGGAGGACCGGCCCATATCCAACCTGAGCGATGAAGAGCTGACCCGCCTGCGCCGCGACCGGCTGGGATTCATCTTCCAGTCCTTTGCCCTGCTGCCCACCTACTCGGCCTACGAAAACGTCGCCCTGCCGCTGCGGATACAGTCCATCCCGGCGCGGGAGCGGGAGGCCCGCGTGCTGCGTGCCCTCACCGCGGTCGGCCTGCGCCACTGGGCCGACCATCGCCCCTACGAGATGTCCGGCGGGCAGCAGCAGCGCATCGGGGTCGCCCGCGCGTTGGTGACGCGCCCCTCCCTCATCCTGGCCGACGAGCCGACCGGCGAACTGGATAGCGAGACCGCCCGCCAGATATTTGCCCTCTTCCAACGCATCACCGAGCAAGAGGGCGTGACCATCGTCACAGTCACCCACGACCCGCTGGTGGCCGATTACGCCGCCCTGACCTACGAGCTGCGCGACGGGCGGATCGTGGGAAAGGAGTAACCGTTGAAGCTGCTCGACCGTCTCCTGAGTATGGTGCGCATCGTCCTCTTGCGGCTGTGGAACCAGCGCGGCATGATGGCCTGCTCTGCCGCCGGGCTGGTCGCCGCCGTCGCGCTCGCGGTCGGCATCCCGCTCTACGCCGACGCCACCTACCACCGCATGCTGCACGAGCAGGTGGAGGCGGAGACGGGCGACAGCCACCCCCCATTCTCCTTCCAGATCGTCTACAACGGTGGCCGGTTCGGCCCCAAAGAGTGGGAGGAGATCGCGCCGCTGGACGATTACGTGACCCACCAGGCCGGCGGAGTGATCCAACTGCCGCTCAAACAGCAAATCCGGCTCCTCTATACGGAACCGCTGCGACTCTACCCGCGCGAGGGGGCGGATTACGATAACGCCCGCAGCGCCCTGGACTGGGTCAAACTGGCGACGCTCTCCCACCTGCCAGAGCACATCCAGTTGCTGGAGGGCCGCTTCCCCAACCCGCCCGCTGCGCCGGGCCAGACTTTGGAGGTGCTGATCACCCTCCCCCTGGCCGAGGAGCTGGGCCTGCAAGTGGGAGAGGAGTACGTCCTCTACGCGCCGCGCAAAGAGGGCGGGATGACCGAGGGAGTGCAGCAGCCCATCCGCATCGCCGGCGTGTGGTGGCCGGGCAACCCGGAGGATCCGTACTGGAGTTTTAGAAGCTACCAGGTGCTCAAGGACAAGCTGTTGACCTCGGAGGAGAGCTTTATCGCCGGATTTGCCCCCTCGGTCAAGGGCGAGATCGGGTATGCCAGTTGGTACCTCGATTGCGACGGGCGGCGGGTGCGGGCGGAGAGTGTCGCGCCGCTCCTGGGCCGCATCCGCTACCTCCAGAACCGCGTCACCGACCTGCTGCCCAACGCCGATATAGCCCGCTCGCCCGCCGACGCGCTGTACCACTATCGCCGCCAGGCGCTATCGCTGGCGATCCTGCTCTACATGTTCGGCATCCCCATCTTTGGCCTGGTGCTCTATTTTATCGCCCTGGTGGCCGGCATGATCGTCAGCCGCCAGCGGAACGAGTTGGCGGTGCTGCGCAGCCGGGGGACGACCGTCGCCCAGATCGTCGGCATCTATACCCTGGAAGGGATGGGGGTGGGCCTGCTGGCGCTGGTGGCGGGCGCGTTGGCGGCTCACGGCGTGGCCCATTGGATGGGCCACACCATCTCTTTTCTGACCTTTGGCCCCCGCTCCCAGTTCTCGACCCACCTGGGTTGGAACAGCCTCCGCTTTGGGTTTGTAGCCGTCCTCGCCTCGCTGCTCACCAGCGTGGGGCCGGCGATACGCGCCGCCCGCCACACCATCGTCACCTACAAACAGGAACAGGCCCGCACGCTGCAAAAACCGTTCTGGCAACGGGCTTATCTCGATCTCTTGCTGCTGCTGCCCGCGCTCTACGGCTATTACGTTTTGAAGGAGAGGGGGACGATCTCTTTCCTGGGCGATTCCACCGTCACCGACTCTCCCTTTGGCAACCCGCTCCTGTTTCTCCTTCCCACCCTCTTTATCTTTGCCCTCTCGCTGCTCTTTATCCGCCTGCTGCCGGCGGTGATGCGGCTCCTGGCCTGGCTCGGCGAGAAAGGGAACGGCGTGGTTCCCGTGCTGGCTCTGCGCCACCTGGCCCGCTCCACCGGCAGCTACACCGGCCCCCTGCTGCTCTTGATTTTGACCCTCAGCCTGGCCGTCTTTACCGCCTCGATGGCCTCGACCCTGAACGCTCACCTGCTCGACCAGGCCGGATACGAGACCGGGGGGGACGTCTTGCTGGTGGAGAGCGGCGAAAACACCGCCCAAACCTCCTCCCACGCGCCCCGCCGCCCGGCCGACCAGGCGACCCCTGCCGACCAGGCGACCCCGGATGACCAGGCTACGGAAGGACAACTCCCCGGCCCCAAGTGGCGCTTTTTGCCGGTGGAGGATCACCTCCTGATCCCCGGCGTGCGGGCAGCGACCCGCGTGGGGGTGTACTCGATGAGCGAGCTGGCCTCCCGCCAGCCCTTGCGGGTGATCGGCGTGGATCGGGCGACGCTGCCGCTGGTGGTCCATTTTCGGCCCGATTACGCCCCGCGCCCGCTGGCTGCGCTGATGAACGAGCTGGCGCTGCACCGCGACGGTCTGCTGGTGGCCCGGCGGATGATGGCCGCGCAGGGCTGGCGCGTGGGGGACACTGTCCGGGCCAAACTGGCGCTCGGCGACCACCCGCAGGTGACGTTCGAGATCGTGGGAGTGCTCGACTACTTTCCCACCATCTACCCGGAGGACGGCCCCTTTGCCGTGGCTAACCTGAACTATTTGCACGAGCAGGCCGGGGGAACCTACCCCTACGATGTCTGGCTGGCACTCGAAGAGGAGGTCGAGGCCGGACAGGTGGCGGACGCGGCGCGGGGGCTGGGGTTCCAGGTCGTCAAAATGCTGGACGCCCGCTCGCAGATCGAAAAAGAGCAGCACCAACCGGCCCGCCAGGGGGTCTATGGCCTGCTCTCGGTCGGCTTTATGGCCGCCACCTTTCTCACCATGCTGGGCTATCTGATCTATTCCTACGTCTCCTTCCAGCGCCGTTTCATCCAGTTGGGCGTGTTGCGGGCGATTGGGCTTTCGGTGCGCCAGATGGGGGGCTTTCTCGCCGCCGAGCAACTGGCGGTCATCACGATGGGGCTGATCGGCGGCACGCTGCTGGGCGTGCTGACCACGCGCCTCTTTATCCCCTTCCTCCAGGTGCAGACCGGCCCGCACCCGCTGACGCCCCCCTTTGTCGTCCAAATCGCCTGGGGCGACGTGGCTATCGTCTACGTCGTCTTTGGGATGGTGCTGGTCGGCGCGGTCATCATCCTGCGGGCGCTGCTGCGGCGCATGAACCTCTTCCGGGCGGTCAAGATGGGCGAGATCTCGTGATGGCGACGCGATACGAGAGCGCCCCCCAGTTTGTGCAGGCAGCGTTGTCGGGATATAATCTACAGGATTCCAACGATCGACGAAAAGGAGACTGCCGACAGTGAACGCTCCCCTTCAATTGACCATGGCCGTCGCGCCGGATCACCGCAACCAATTCCTCTTCTCCGACCACTACCTGAACAATCTGCTACCTCGAGATCCCCGTTGGGACGCGGCCCTGCCGGAGGCCGAGGCGTTCCTGGCCTGGCTGCAAGACCTCTACGCCGGGGAACAAGGTCAACTGGCCGACTATAACGAATCGCAGCTCCAAGACCACTGGTTCAGGCCGCTCCTGAGCCGGTTGGGCCACGTCTTTGAGGGACAGGCCACCGTCCCGGGACTCGATGCCGGCGTCAAACGACCCGATTACGTCTTTTTCCCCGATGAAGGCGTGCGTCAGGCCGCCGTGGGCGCGCAGAGTAGCGCCGGGTACAGCGCCGAGGCTCTGGCCGTCGGCGAGGTCAAGCGTTGGGATACGCCCCTGGGCAAAAAGCGCAAGGGGGGCGGGCCGAGTTTCGAGAACCAGAACCCCAGTTGGCAGATTGACTATTATCTGCGTGCCACCAACCTGGATTGGGGCATCCTCACCAACGGGCGGCTGTGGCGGTTGGTGCACAAGGATACCAGCCAGCGGCTCTCGATCTACTACGAGGTTGACCTGGTGGATCTGCTCCGCCGGAGCGACGCGGGCGCGTTGCGCTACTTTACGCTCTTTTTCCACCAGGCCGCCTTCCGGCCCGACGCGCAGGGCAGGGTCTTTCTGGATGACGCGCTGGCCGCCAGCAACGCCTACGCCATAGCTCTGGAAGAGGATTTGGAGGAAAACGTCTACCGGGCGTTAGAGTGGCTGATGCAGGGGTTCCTCGACCTGCCGGCCAATGGGCTGGGAGTGGACGACCTGCGCGAGATATACGATAACAGCCTCTACCTGCTCTACCGGCTGCTGTTCATCCTCTACGGCGAGAGCCGCGGCCTGCTGCCGATGGATAACGAGCAGTATCGAGAACAGTACAGCCTGGAGGCGATCAAGGGGGACATCGTCAGTGAGAGAGCGCCAACTGCCGCCCTGACAACCATCATCTGGGGCCGACTCAAGACCCTGTTCCACATCATCAACGGCGACGACGCCGAACTCAACCGCTCGCTGGACATGCCGCGCTACAACGGCGGCCTGTTCGACCCCCAACAGCACCCCTTTCTGGCCCAGAAAGCCGTGGGCGACCGGGCGCTGGGCCAGGCGATTGACCTGCTCAGCCGCCGCACCACCGAGGCCGGGCGCGAACTGGTGGACTATCGCTCGCTGGGCGTGCGCCACCTGGGTTCGATCTACGAGGGACTGCTAGAGTACCAGCCTCACATCCAGACCTCCGAGGAGGCGGAAGACCCCGCCGGCCTGACCCAGGTCTACCTGGCGACCGACCGGGGCGAGCGCAAATCCACCGGCTCTTATTACACGCCGCAGTACATCGTCGCCTACATCGTCGAGCACACGCTGGGGCCGCTGGTGGAGGAGGCGAGCGCAAAGGCGAATGGTCAGACGTTCGTGGACGCCATCCTCGACCTCAAAGTACTCGATCCGGCGATGGGCAGCGGTCATTTCCTGGTCGAGGCAACCGAATTTTTGGCGCTGGCGCTGGCTACCGACCCCTACGTGGAGACCGGAGCCACCGCCGAGGAAGACCTGACCCACTGGAAGCGGCGCGTGGTCGAGCGTTGCATCTATGGCGTGGACAAGAACCCGCTGGCGGTGGAGCTAGCCAAGCTCAGCCTGTGGCTGGCGACGGTGGCCGCCGATAAACCGCTCAGCTTTCTCGACCATCATCTCAAATGCGGCGATTCGCTCATCGGTGCGCGGGTGGACGACCTGGGCGAGGTTCCGCCCGTGATGTTGAGCAGAAACGTGTTGCGCGAGCGCCAGGCGCGTTACGAGGCCGGAGCGCGGCAGGCCAACCTGTTCGAGACGCGCCTGATCGAGAAACTGCCGGTGGTGATGGGCCGCATTTTAGAGATCACCGAGGTGGAGAGCAAGGATTACGACACCGTGCGGGCCAAAGAGGCCGCCGACCGGGCCGTGCAGCAGCTCAAAGCCCCCTTCCTGGCGGTGGCCGACCTGTGGGTGAGCGGTTACTTTGGCAACCGGTTCATCAACGGCGAGTACGACGAGGCGCTGATGAATATCGGCCAGCCGGAGGCGCTGCTGGCCCTGCCTGCCGTGCAGCGGGCGCGGGCGATAGCCGGGGAACGGCGTTTTTTCCACTGGGAGTTGGCCTTCCCGGAAGTGTTCTACGATCGGCACGGGCGGCGGCGGGAGCGGGCGGGATTTGATGCGGTGGTGGGGAATCCGCCGTATGGGGATGTACTGGACAAGACAACAAAAAGATATTTGACAACAATCGGGCTTCCAAAAACGGGCGGCCGCGCTGAAGTTTCTGCAGACTTTATCTCTAACAGCCTGCATAAACTCGCGTCAATGCGTTTCCTCTCATTTATTATTCCCAACACCTTGCTAGATGGTGCTCAATTCACTGGATTCAGGAAAATGCTATCCTGTAGAGCTGCGATTGCGCATGTCAGAGACTATCGTGATCTATCAGTGTTTGGTGATGCGAATGTTCAAACAATGATCATAGTATGTCGTAAAACTGTTCCTGCGTCTGCTTATGACGCATCGTATGAATACTGGGACGTAAATGATGAACAATTCAGGTTGGGAGAAATTTCCATTATATCCGGCTCGGACACTCCCTGGCGAATGCAGACTTCTATCACACGAAAAATAAACCTATCAGGGCTATGTATTCCGTTAGAGCCAGGAATTGGTATTTGTCGGGATGCGGGCGTTGATTACAAATGGAAGGAAGTCGGTTGGCAACGTCGCGGGGAAAAACGAAGAATATCTGATCTACTCTTCTATGAAGGTGAGAAGCGCCACAATGATGATTACTCTCTGCTCAAGGGAGCCGATATTGATCAGT